>JASGCF010000227.1:0-2750 GCA_030054275.1 Limnohabitans sp.
TTTGGCTGGGCAACGGCTACGGCGCCTCGGGTACCTCGGGCACCTGGACCGGCTCGATCACCCTCATCGGTGTGGACGCTGTCCCAGCCCCAGGAGCGATCGCACTTCTCGGCCTCGCTGGCCTCGCTGGCCGTCGTCGTCGCTGAGCGACCGACTGCATGACTTGAATCATCCGACCGAGCGACTCGCAGGAGTCGCTCGGTTCTTTTTTGCGCGCTTGAGCGCCGAACGGCATCCTCTGCCGTGACTTTCCAAGTTTGCAACACAAAACGCCCCCCAAATGCCTCTTCTCCTGCGCCCCTCACCCTTTTGGACCACCATCATGCTGGTACGCGAAACCTTCGTACAACACTCGCTCTTGCTAGGGCAGATCGCGACGGCTTCCCTGATCGCTGCGCCTGCAGCGGCCGACATCGTCGTCGCCCTGAACCGCGCAACCTTCGCCGGCCTTGAGTTCAGCCGAGTCACAGAGTTGATGGGGGCTCCCATGGTCTCGGGGCTCCTCACGGCGGCCACGGTTGATGTCGTTCTCGATGCCTCCAGCGGGTTCGCCTACGCCGACGATCTCTGCATCTATGTCGATGTCGAACCTTTCTCCATGGGCGGACTTCTCCAGATCGGCGGCAACTCCGACCTCGGCGCCGCGCAACGCTTCTTTTGGCCCAATGGTGCCTCTAGCACCGTCGGAACAACGGTTGCGGGAACCGTCACGCTCGCGAACCCACTTGCGTTCTCATCGAATCCCGGCGCAACACCCCGTTCCATCTGGATCGGAAACGGATGGGGCGGATCAGGTTCCGCAGCCACATGGTCGGGCACGGTGACGCTGCATGGGATTTCCTTGGTTCCAGCGCCCAGCGCGCTGGCAATCCTTGGATCGGCTGTGGTGGCCGGCCTCACGCGACGATCGCGTTCGTGAGCGACCGACTGAACTCAGCACTCGCTGGGTGATGTGAAACTCTCAACCGGGCGACCTGCAAAGGTCGCCCGGTTGTCGTTTACAGCAGGATCTTCGCCATCACGACGATCACCGCGATAGCGACGAAGTCAAGCACAAGTCCCGCGCGCATCATGTGACGGACATCGACACGCCCCGTTGAGAAGACCAACGCGTTGGGAGGAGTCCCGACAGGCATCGCGAACGCCCAGCTCGCCGCGAACACTGCCGGAAGGACAAGCTGCTCGGGCGAGACACCAAGCCCAGGAGCGATCGCTCCAACAATTGGAACGGCCATCGCGGCGAGCGCTGTGTTGGAGGCAACTTCGCTTGCGAACACAAGTACCGCGACGACCACCAAAAGTACCCCGACGCTTGGCAGCGCGCCAGCCGACTCAAACAGCGCGCCGAGCGATGCAGAAAGCCCTGTGCGCTTCATCGCCTCCGCAAGACAGAGTCCGCCGCCAAAGAGAATCAGCACACGCCACGGCACTTGGCCAAAGTCCCGCGGGGCGAGCAGTCCCTCGCCCCTGCGCGTCGCGCTTGGGAGGAGAAAAAGCAGCGCTGCAGCTGCGATCGCGATCACGCCGTCCTTGATTCCCGGAACCGATGACTTCCACAATTCCGAAGTCACCCACGCGGTCACTGCGACAAGAAAGACGACCAGCGCCAGCGCTCCGTCGCGGCCGAGTGGCTTGGCGTGTTCGGCCGCGCGCGGCACCTTGATCTCTCGCGCCGGAAAGAGCCACACACCAAGTACGACCATCGAGAGCGGCAGCATGACCGCAGTGGTTGGCACGCTGAAGCGAAGCCATCGCAGGAAGTCCATCTCCACACCATTTTTGGAGAACCAGTCGACTGCGATCGGATTCGGCGGGCTTCCGATCGGTGTGAGCGCCCCGCCAATACTTGAGGCGAATGCGATGCCGAGAAGCAGCGATGTCGAGAAGCGCACCACAGCACCACGCTGCGCGTCTGTCGGGGCGTCGCCAAGCGCGCTCGACGCCCGAGCACCCAGTGCAAGCACCAACGGAAGCATCGTGGCCACGGTCGCAAGGTTCGACACAAACGCGCTCATCAGAGCCGTCGCGCCCATCACGGCCGCGAGAACAGCAAGCGGTCGGGAGCCAGCGAGCGCAATCAACCCTTCCGCGAAGCGCCGCGAGACTCCCGAGCGATCAAGCGCAAGCGCAATGAGCGAGCCACCGCCGAAGAGAAACATCACATCATCTGCATAGGGTGCGGCATTTTGCGCGTGGGTTCCGATTCCCAGAACGACGAGGGCAACGAACGGCACAAGACCTGTCACAGCCGGATCGACGGCGAGCGTCACCCACCAAGTCGACATCAAGAAAAGAAGCCCAAGCACCCAAGACGCGTCCGCCGTGAGCCCCCCACACGCAAGCCACGAAGGGTGTGTGACGGAGATGGCGATCGCGGCGAGCGCTGGCCCAATGAAGAGGCCAATCCGCGCGAGGGTTCGCGAGCCCCCTTCGAGGTCGTCTCCTGGATCGGACGACAACGCCGACACGCAGGCAGACCGAGTGTCGCTCGCGACAGCATTCGTGCACGGGCCATCGTGATCCGCCGCTGATTGGTCGCCCTTCGTGGTCATGGCGCGGACGATAGCGAGCAGCGCGTTTGTGCGGAATTTCGACGGTGGAAGCTTCCGCCCTCAAAATCGGTGAAGTTTGGCTTTCCGTGTCCCGTACGCCATGGCACCCTGCAACACACGCCATGCCATCAGAATCCCCTTCCGTTGCCTCGTTCCCGCGCCCACATGCTCGCGATGGTTCTCGCGCTGGTTCTCGCG
>JASGCF010000227.1:2850-5673 GCA_030054275.1 Limnohabitans sp.
TGGTTCTCGCGTCCCACGCGCGCTTGGACTTGCCACACTTGCCTGCTTCGTGGGTCACGCAACGGCGCCTGCGCTTGGTCAAGTGGGCGCGTTCGTCAACTTCGAGTCACCACAGACCCACCCAATTGAAGTCACTCCGGATGGCACGACACTTTTGGCCGTGAACACCGCAGACGGCCAATTGGAAGTCTTCGACCTTGTTGGCGGCCTGCCTTTGCGCAGAGGCTCGGTTGCTGTTGGAGTAGATCCGGTTTCCGTGCGTGTTCGCTCGAACAGCGAGGCGTGGGTTGTCAACCAGATTTCCGACTCGGTGAGCGTCGTCGATCTCGCATCGATGCGCGTCACCCGCACGATCCTCGTCGGCGACGAACCTGCGGATCTCGTCTTCACAACCAAACCCGCGCGCGCCTTCGTGTCACTCGCGATGTCATCGCGCGTCGTGTCGTTCGATCCAAACAGCGCGGCGCCCACACTGGTGTCGACTCCGATCGCTGGCGCCTCGCCCCGCGCATTGGCAACAAGCCCAGACGGCCGCACGGTCTATCTCGCGATCTTTGAGTCTGGCAACCGCTCGACGGTTGTTCCGCGCGCACTAGTAAACAATCCGGCAAGCCCCTACGGCGGCGTCAATCCGCCGCCAAACTCGGGCAATGCGTTCGACCCACCACGCACGCCAGGCCAACCAATTGCACCGCGCGTGGCACATCTTGTGAAGAAGAACGCGCTGGGCCAGTGGATGGATGACAACAATCGAAACTGGTCGAATCTCATCACATGGGATGTGGTCGACAACGACATCGCTGTCATTGACGCTGCAAGTTTGTCGACGACCTATGTGACAAGCCTCATGAGTTGCGTCGCCGGCATCGGCGTCGCACCAAACGGCACCGTACTTGCTGTCGGTATTGATGCACGCAACGAACTCCGTTTCGAGCCGAAACTCGATGGCATTTTCGCCAAGATGGTTGGTGCATTCACGAATGCTGGAGGTACATCGCCCGTCGTGCGTGATCTCAACCCGCATCTCACCTACGCGACAAGTTCGATTCCTGAACTCGAGCGCACACAATCGATCGGTGATCCACGCGGTGTCGCGTGGACGCCTGATTCAAGTGCTGCGTACATCGCGTCGCTCGGAACGAACAGCGTCATTGCGATGTCACCTGCTGGTGCGCGACTTGCAAAAATCGGCGTCGGCGAAGGCCCCAGTGGCATCGTGATGTCGCCGAACGGACAGTTCGTCTACACGCTCAACCGTTTCGAAGGCTCTGTGAGTGCTGTGTCGACAAGCGCCGCCTCCGAAATCGCTCGCGCAACCTTCCACGACGCGACCCCTCCGCTCGCGCGTGCCGGTCGAAAATTCCTGTTCGATACGAATCTCACTTCGGGGCTTGGTCATGTCTCGTGCGCGACCTGCCACATCGATGGTCGCAGTGATCGACTTGCGTGGGATTTAGGAGATCCGACAGGCACGGTGCAAGCCTTCGATGAGGTTTGCCAAGTTGCTGCGCCAGGCGCGTGTATTCCGTGGCATCCGATGAAGGGGCCGATGACCACGCAAACACTGCAAGGAATCATCGGAAACGAGCCGTTCCACTGGCGCGGCGAGAAGAACGATCTCACCGAGTTCAACGCCGCATTCACACATCTGCAAGGACGCGGCGCAGAGATCTCCGCCAGCGAAATGGCGTCCCTGCAGAACTACCTCGCGTCGCTCGTCTTCCCGCCAAACCCAAATCGCAACATCGACAACACCCTTCGTACATCGGTTGCGATCTTCGGTGGCACACAAACTGGCTTCAATGTGACGGGTAATGCCGTCACAGGCCAGAATCTCTTCAATACGGGGCAGTTCTTTGCTGGTCCTCCGGGCGCACCAGGCCTCACCTGCACCGCGTGTCACCCCGGCGCAATTGGCTCGAACAATCGTGTTGATATTCCAGCGCCAGGTGGCGAAAACCAGAATCGCAAGAACGCGCATCTGCGCGAACTTTGGCGCAAAGTTGGCGCGAACAACACCTCGACGACTGCGCAGCGTGGCTTCGGCTTCGAACACAACGGCGAGAAGTTCACCTTCCAAGATGCGATCACTGCTGGTTTCACCTTCGCGAATACTCCGACCGGTCAGCAGCAGCGCCGCGACATCGAAGCGTTCTGCATGAGTTTCAATTCGGGATCGCATGGAGGTTTGGGACAACAGACAACCGCCAATGGTGTGAACAACGACACGGCGCGCATCAATCAGTTCGTGACGATCGCAGGTGCGCCCAACGGACTCGGACTGATCGTGAAGGGACGCGTCGGTGGCGAGATGCGTGGGTGGATGTTTGTGGCGGGGTCGTTCCGCTCGGATCGCCTCGACGAAGCGAATCTCACACCTGCTGCGTTGCTTGCGCTGGCTGCATCGGGCAGTGAGTTGACCTACACGCTTGTTCCACAGGGCTCGCAAACTCGGCTTGGGATCGATCGCGACCTCGACGGCTTCTTCGATCGCGATGAAGTTGATGCTGGGAGCGATCCGGCGGACGCGAACAGCGTGCCGGGCGCATGCGTGGGCGACATCTCACCAGCCGTTCCGGACGGCATCGTGAATGGCGGCGACCTCGGTGCGCTGCTTGCCGGTTGGGGATTGCCGGGCGTCACAGATCTTGACGGCAGCGGAACCACCGATGCTGCAGACCTTGCGACGCTGCTCGCGTCGTGGGGCGCGTGCCCGTAAAAATGCTGCAATGAGCGGGCGCCTTCGTCGTTCGGCCCGTGCTCACGCCACATCCCTGCGCGGATACGGCTGAGCACGGGCCGCTTTGCTTTCGGAAAGCGACC
>JASGCF010000228.1 GCA_030054275.1 Limnohabitans sp.
GCATTCGCGATGAGGCCGCTGATATTGAATCCGGCGACTGCCGCACCCTTGGCGATATCGCGGGCGCGTTCGACAACAGCAAGCGCGGCGTCGGATGGATCGATCGTTGGTAAGCGGAATGCCATATCCGTGCCAACAAGGTGTCGCGTTGGATCGAAGCGATTGCCGAGCACATCTTTGAGCACATCAAAACTTCGAGCATCGCGTGCGACTGCACATGCGGAGTTTGCAATGATGTCCGCTGCCTCGCGTCGCATACCTCGGTCTTCATACGGCCCGTAGGTTTGTGGCAGCAAGACATAGGGAGTTCCCATGGCCGCTGCCATCCACTTGGGACGCGAGACAACAACGAAGCGACGGCGCCCATAGATATCCGCGAAACTGTCGCCGCCACTGACATCAAGCAAGATGGAGCAATCACGGATCGCCTTCGCGCCAGAGCCGATCGGTACGCCTGTTCGGCGAGCAATTTCTGCAAACAGAGCAGAGTCGCTGCGCCAGAACTTTCGTGTTTGCGACCAACCGATGAAGTTGGTGGAGGTGTTGCCAGTCAATCCCGCATGGCGCAAGATCTCAGGCGAAGCAAGTCGCACACCGCGTCGCCAATCCATGACATCGCACGGGCCGAGCCGAGGGTAGAGCAGGGCGAGTGCGCTCAAACCGAGTGCGCTCACGCCGAGATTCGGGTTGTAGAAGTCAACGCCAGTGATGATGGGACGGGGTTGGTTCGGCAAGGCAAAACTCAGATCGAAGCGCAAAGCCTACCGAATTCTGTGGTTCATTCGTGACGCGAAAACTTGGAAACACAGATGCAACAATTCCATGCACACGAAATTGTGAATTCTCGTGTGTACATGTTGGCGCAAGCCCACCTGAATGCTATATTTCACCCGTCAGCATCCAGAGCAGCGGGTTCGCCCGCTCGGCAACCGAGTCCTGATCCGACCACGGTGCCAAATCGATGCGGCTCAAAATTGGCCGAAAAACAGCCAAAATCGGGCACAATCGAGGATCGCAGCAACAGCTGCCCCTGCTCTTGATTCTGATGCGGTGTGTCGGGTAACCGACGCATGTTGCGTCTATCGAGCACACCGCGACAACCTGAAGTGCATCCCGAGCGATGCGTGCGCCGTGTAACCGGCGCGCGCTCCGGCAACCGACCGCGAGGCACGGTGCCAGATCGATGCGGATGGCGTGCGGGAAACACGCCATCAACCTCGCAAACGCGAGCGCTGTGTGCTGGACTGATCTTCTGCGATCGGGCGGTGCGCGCATCGCACGGGTGCACTTCTGAAGGGCCGATGGAGCCGAGGAGTGTGCGCTGTGGATCGAAACAATCCAATCAACCAATGCGTTGAGCCCAGCATTCGACTGCGGGCATCCGCTGCTCTCCAACTCCTGCTGTTCGCAACGGATCAACGCGTCCGCGAGGCCGCTGCCCGCGCACTCGAGCCGCACATACGCATGGGCGATGACGAGATCAAGTGCCACGACTGCGACTTTGCAAGTCTTCCGTTTCTCGAGCGCATCGCTGCGCGGATCGTCGCTTCGATGTTCGACGAGTCGATTGCACAGAAGGGCCTCTTTGGCGCAGTGCCTCACAAGAACTTCGAACTGATGCCACCGTGTCCGGCCGGAGACTCTGCCTTCCGCGTGTACCGCCTCCTCGGCGGACGCGTGCGCAAGTGGGTGAACGGAGGGCGACGAGGAGAGTGGTTCTATCGGATCCAAGACACCTTCGTGCTGCCGTCGAGACCGGAGCAACTCTTCCAATCGCCGCTGCGGTCGATACAGCGCCTTGGCGAATGGTCGCTTAACGAGAGAACAGCGCCATGCGTGCGATTCCAGCGGTCACGGGAACTCAGTCGCGCGCTCACCAACTGGGATGCACCTCGGCTGTTCGATCCAGAAGGTCGGCTCGAGCGCACGCTTTCGACCATGCCAGGGAACCCGCTACTTGCGTCGCTCGAGATGGACGCTGCGCTTCTGATGCGGCTTGTGACGGGGCGTCTCGCGGGGCACACCATCGTGTTTCGCCGCGCGAGTCGAACATATCTCGACGGAACGATCGAAGCATCGATCGAGCTCGGCGAGCTTGATAGCAAGCCTCCGCTGTTGGTCGGGTTCAGAGGATCTTTGGAGTTGACCCTCGATATCGAGCGGCGCCTCGGAGTTCGAGAAGTCGAGTTGCCGATCGTCGACGGAGCCATTTTCCATTGTCTCGATGCAATCGCGCGACGCACTGGTGTGAGGTTTGGCGATTCGCTGCGTGGCTCGTTTCTCTATCACCCGTTGCGTGCGCCTGCTCGGAAAGAGGTGGCCTGAGATGGAAAGCCTGCACGAAATCATACTTCGTGACCGAGTCGACTCTGCGGAAGCCGCGCTCAGCGGGCCGTTTGTCGTGCGCGATGCAAATGGACGCTCGAGCCCTGACAGACTATTCGAGTGTTCGCTGCTCGCATATCCCGACGCATTCGGCGAGAAGTACACGCTTCCGCTCTCGCAGGCGCGTGAGTCCGTGCTGCGCGACGGCGACGATTGCTCGCGCAAACTGCTTGAGTCGAGCCCTGCGCGCCAGAACGCGGAGTCGGAAATCAAGCGGCTGAGGCGGATTCTGGCCGGCCGGCCAAGCGCAACCGAACGAACAGCGCCTGCGCTTGTGATGTGGCGCGAGGGACTCACGATCGTGCTCGCGCATCCCGTGCCGGGTGCGGGCAACTCGCTCGTCGTTCGCGTGCAGGTTGACGCGCATCCTGATGTCGTGGCGATGCGCGCAGAGCGCGTCGAGGCCTCCAACGACATTCTCGATCGGTGGCGTGCGATGGGTTACCCGCGGGCGCCGCATTCGGTGTGGCGCTGTAGTCCTCCGAACTGGATTTTCGGATTCCACCGATTCGTCGTCGAAATCAGCCCGAATCCACAAGGTTTCAACGAGGCGATGCTGATCGCGCATCTCGGAGCAGGGCGCCTGCTCGTACCGCATCTTGACGCAGACACGAACGACTCTGACCCGATGGCGATGCGCGCGTCGGTGATGCCCTCCGGATGGTCCTACCTGCGCGGCGACCGCACGATGGGTAGTGGCCACGCAGACTTCCCGAACGGTGCGCCGCATCCGTCACTCGCTGTGCGCGTCCCAGACAGCGACCTCTTCGCGCTCTGCGCATCGATGACTTGGACCGCCTCACTCCGCGATGCGATCTGGATTCGCGATCGCTCTGACTACCGCCTGTTTTGCTGAAACGACAACGCTTCTCAAAGGACACAACATGACACCCACGCAGATCAAGACGAACCTCAACGCACTCTGGTCGACCCGCTGGCCCGCATTCATTTGGGGGCCGCCCGGTGTAGGTAAGTCGGCGATCATCGCACAGCTTGCGGCCGACAATGGGCTCGCGCTTGTCGACATTCGCGCACCGCTTCTCGATCCGACAGACCTGCGTGGCATCCCCGCGGTCGTCGGTGACCGCGCGGAATGGTTCGCGCCGTCCTTCCTGCCGCGCGAGGGCGCTGCACCCGGCATCCTCTTCTTCGACGAACTGAACGCAGCGCCGCCGATTGTGCAGGCGAGCCTGTACCAACTCGTGCTCGACCGCCGCATTGGCGAGTATCGCCTGCCGGATGGGTGGCGGATTGTGGCGGCGGGCAATCGCGAGCAGGATCGCTCGGTCGTGTTCCGCATGCCCGATGCGCTCGCGAACCGCTTCGTGCACCTCGACTTCACGCCGTCGTTTGATGACTGGCGCGCATGGGCGGTGACGCGGCATCTCAATCCGATGGTCATCGCGTTTCTCTCGCTGCGCCGCGAGTTACTGCACAAGCCTGGCGGCAACGAGCGTGCGTTTCCGACGCCGCGCTCTTGGGAGATCGCGGGCGACATCCTTGACGCGTTCGGTCCACGCGTGTCGAGCGATGAAGCGCTGGCCGGCACAGTCGGCACGGGCGCTGCGATCGAGTTGCGCAAATTTCTCGATAGCGAACTCACGAGCGCCGACATCGACGCGTTGCTTGCGTCGCCCGAAATCGCGCCGATCCCGACGAAGGCTTCGAGCCTCTATGTCATGGTGAGCAACATCGCGCGGCGCGGCAAGGAGGAGACCGTGCGTGTTGCTGCAGGCAGGCTTCTCGGGCGTCTTCCGCTTGAGTTCGCAACGATGCTTGCGAAGGACCTGCTGCGCGAGTGGCCGCTCTTCGTGCGTGACGAGCATTTCAAGGGATTCATCAGCGCAAACAAGGAGGCCTTCGCATGAGACTTGCCGAAGAACCCACCGAGGCGCCTCTTCCTGCGGACGCGCGCTGCGCATCACACGACGAGATCGAGGAGATCGAGGAAATCGCGCGGTCGCGCGTGGAAGGCGCGCGCATCGACATTCTTCTCGACCACCCGTACTTTGCGACAGCGTTACTCGCGATACCAATGCGAGGGACATTCGACGAAGCGATCGCGCATGCGGTCTTGACCGATGGCACGCGCATCGCGTACCGCCACGATCTTGTCGCGGCGCTTGAGCGACCGAAGGTGCGCATGCTCATCATGCACGCACTCACGCACATCCTTCTGAGGCACCCCGAGCGCGGCGGTTCGCGCGAGTGGCGGGCTTGGACGATGGCGTGCGATATCGCGGTGGATCTCCTGTTCGCAGATCTTGGACTCTTGCGGAAGCACGAGATCGAGCATCTGTGCGCATTCAAGGATCTTTCCGCAGAGGCGATCTACGCGCGACTCACCGCGAATACGGTGTCGCCGCCACCACAGGTGCACGCAGACGGGATGCAGCCGGCGCCCGAAGACGATCAGCAACGCCGCGGAGATTCTTCATGTTCAGGGCAAGGTGATGCACGCAGTGCGTTTGAGCGCGCGACGGATGATGTGGAACGGCCGACATCGATGCAACTTGAATCGCTGCGGCGTGACTTTGCGCAGGATGTTGAGCGTGAGCGAAAGGTCTCGGCGGTTGGATTCGCGGCCGGAAACGGAAGTTCCGAGATCGACGCTGCCAACCGCGAGCAAGTGTGCTGGCAGCAGGTGCTCGCGCGCTTCATGCGCGACACGATCCATCAAGATTGGTCATTCTCGCGGCCAAATCGCAAGCATCTGTGGCGCGGGATCTATCTTCCTGGACCGATGGAGATCGCCGGTGGACGGTTCGTGATCGCGATCGACACTTCGGGCTCGATGTCTGATCACGATCTTGCGCTCGTGCTTGGCGAGATCGATGCCATTCGACGCACCTGCGCGTGCGAACTCACGGTGTTGCAGTTCGACGCGACGATTCAGAAGACAGCAGAGTTCTCGCGGTGGAGTGATGCCGATGTCAAGATTGGCTCGACGAAAGTCATGCGTTTCTATGGTCGAGGCGGAACCGATCTTCGCTTGCCATTCACCTGGGCGGATGAAGAGCGTCGAAACGGACGCAGTATTTCGGCGCTGATCGTGTGCACCGACGGGTTCGGACCGTTGCCGACGGATGCGCCAGTGGGGCTGCCCGTGCTCTTCCTGCTCACGCCGCATCACACGGCGCCGAAGTTTGGAGAGAAGTTGGTGTTGAAGCCGCAGTCCGCAGGCTAGGACGCGGCGCGACGAGTTCAAGGTTTTATGTGAAGGTTGATGTGAAGGTTGATGT
>JASGCF010000229.1 GCA_030054275.1 Limnohabitans sp.
AAACGAACGGCATCCCGCGCGACAAGATCAAACATGTCCTCGCGCAAGACGAGTCGGGCGTGGTGCTGCCCGGCGAACTCGTGCAATTCGCCCGTTGGATGAGCGCCTACTACGCCTGTCCGATCGGGATGACTCTCGCATCGATCCTCCCGGCCGCCGTCCGGAAGGCGATCGGCCGGGTCGAGCGCACGCTTGTCGATCTCGCTCCGCAACTGCCCGAGACGAAGATCACCAAGCGCCAACAGCATGCACTCGATGTCCTTGCGAAACTCCCGCGTCCGATCGAAATCGGCGACCTCGCGCGCGAAGCGTCGTACTCGTCGACCGAACCGCTCAAGCGCCTCATCGCCACTGGCCACCTCATCGCTGTCAAGAAGACGGCCGTCGAAGCTGGTTTCATCGCCCGCGCTGGCAACACCGCGCCCGCGCCTCAACCAACAACCGAACAACAAGCCGCTATTGACGCGATTTCACGCGATCTTGGTTCGTTCAAGCAGCATCTCATTTTCGGAGTGACGGGATCGGGCAAGACCGAAATCTATATCCGTGCGATCGAGCAGTGCCTCGCAACGGGAAAGAAGGCCATTCTCCTCGTTCCCGAAATCTCACTCACGCCGCAGACCGTCGGCCGTATCGCGTCGCGCCTCACAAACGCCAAAGTCGCCGTCCTGCACTCGGGCCTCACCGAAGCGCAGCGCAACCAACAGTGGACGCTGCTCGCCGAGGGTGGCGCCGATGTCGTCGTCGGCGCACGCAGCGCGATCTTCGCCCCGATTCCTGATGGGACGCTCGGCCTCATCGTCGTCGACGAAGAACACGAGCCCGGCTACAAGCAGGACTCGGCGCCGCGTTACCACGGCCGCGATGCCGCGATTCGCCGTGCGCAACTGGCCAAGTGCCCAGTCGTGCTCGGTTCCGCCACGCCAAGCCTCGAGAGTTGGATGAACGCCGTCGAACGCAAGATTTCGACGCTGCATCGCCTCACGAAGCGCGCGCCTGGCCTCCATGTTCCGAAGGTCGTCGTCGTCGATTTCGGTGCCGAGCGCAAAATGCTCGGTGATAAGCGCCTCAACCTGATCGGCGCAACGCTGCGCGAGGCTATGCGCACCACGCTCGCAGACGGCGGACAAGTGCTGCTTCTCCTCAATCGCCGCGGCTACGCGAACTACATCGCCTGCACCGACCCGCGCTGCGACTGGATGCAAAAATGCACGGAGTGCGATGCGGGCATGATTTGCCATGTCGATCGCGCTGGTGAAGCGCGGCGGAGTTATGTCCGCTGCCATCATTGCCTGTCGGAACAACTCTTGCCGAAACAGTGCCCCGACTGTGGCAAGCCGGTCACCGTCTTCGGGCTCGGTACGCAGCGGGTTGAAGAGGAACTCACCCGCGTCTTCCCAAGCCTCGTCGAAGGCGAGACGCTCCTTCGCGTCGACGGCGACACCATGCAAACGGCGGCGCACTTCCACGACGCGCTCGAACGCTTCGGACGCGGCGATGTCCGCGTCTTGATGGGTACGCAGATGATTGCGAAAGGGCTCGACTTCCCGAATGTGCGGCTTGTCGGCGTGATCTCCGCCGACACCGCACTCGCGCTGCCCGATTTCCGCGCTGCCGAGCGCACCTTCCAACTGGTTTCGCAGGTCTCGGGCCGTGCCGGGCGCGGCGAGAAGCCGGGCCGCGCGATCATCCAGAGTTTCGAGCCCGACACCCCCGCAATCCGCCTCGCAGCGAGCCACGAGTTCGAGCGCTTCGCCGCACAAGAACTCGAAGATCGCAAGCAGTTTGGGCTGCCTCCGTACCGTCGACTCGCACGCCTCGTCGTGCGGCATCCGGGCGAAACCGAATGTGCGAACCGCTCGGCTGCGCTCGCGGACGCACTTCGAACATTCTCGGGCGTCGTCGAAGTCCGCGGTCCGTCCATTTGCCCCATCGCGCGCGTTGCGGGGAAGTATCGGCGCCAAATTGAACTCACCGCAGACAGCGCCGCCGAAATCTCGCGCGTCCTCGCCGAAGCTCGCTCTCGCGGGCTTCTGAAACTCGGCGAAGAACTCGCAGTCGATGTCGACGCGTTGAGCGCGATCTGACTCCCGCCAGAGCGCCGCGCACCTCCGCGCGAAATCAGCCGCAGCGTCGCAGACGAATCGGCTGAAACAGCCTCGCCTTTCCCGTAGAATCGACCCGCTTTGCGCCGCAGAGTTCGGCGCACGACGCCTTGTCGACGGGAGTTCATGAAGATGGCCCACACGGGTGCCAGCACGGATGGTTCCTTCCCCCCCGCACCTCAGTCGGTCAACGGCTGGCAGTCGGACTATGTCGAGTCCCTCTTTGTCCAGTTCAAGGCTGATCCAGACTCTGTGCCAAGCGAGTGGAAGAACTTCTTCCGCGGCTTCGAACTTGGTCTGACGAAAGAGGCAAGCGAAGTCTCGGCAGCCGCAGCAACAAGCACGGCGGCAACACCCGCGGCAACACCCGCGGCAACATGCGCGCCGACGATCACTGCCACCACTCCAACGGCCGGCGCGGCGAGTGGCGGGCTGGGTCTCGATCAACGCAAGGTCGACGAGCTCATCCTGCGCTACCGCACCTTTGGCCACCTCGCCACGCAACTCGATCCGCTTGGCACCACGCGTCCGTTCCCCGAGATGCTCACGCTTGAAGCGGTTGGCCTCGGCGACGACGCGCTCTCGCGGTCGTTCGATCCAGGAACACTTCCGCTCGACAACCCATCGACGCTCGGCGAAATCGTGTCGTGCCTCGAGCAAACCTACTGCGGCTCGATGGGCGTCGAGTACATGCACATCGCGTGCGCAGAGCGCCGCGCGTGGCTTGCGAAGCGACTCGAAGGTACGCGCAACCGTCCGCAATTCTCGGCGGATCAGAAGAAGCGCATTCTCTCGAAGCTCCTCGAAGCAGACAGCTTCGAGAATTTCCTCGCGAATCGGTATGTCGGCAAGAAGCGCTTCGGCCTCGAAGGCGGCGAGTCGCTCATTCCGATGCTCGATGCGGTGCTTGAAACGGGCCCTGCACTTGGCGTGCAAGAGTTCACGCTCGGCATGGCGCACCGCGGTCGCTTGAATGTGCTCGCGAATATCGTCGGCAAGAATTTGCAGCAGATCTTCACCGAGTTCGACGAGGCGTGGACGGCTGCGTTCGCGTCGGGCGGCGGCGATGTGAAGTATCACATGGGTTACTCGAACGAGCACGCGACTTCGACTGGGCAAAAGCTCCGCGTCGTGCTCGCCGCGAATCCATCGCACCTTGAGTTTGTGAACTCGGTCGTGATGGGCCGTTGCCGCGGAAAACAGCGCCTTTTGGGCGATGAAACGCGCAAGGCCGTCGTGCCCGTCATCATCCACGGCGACTCCGCGTTCCCCGGCCAAGGCATCGTTGCAGAGTGCTTCAACATGATGCTCCTCGATGGCTACACCGTCGGCGGCACGATTCACTTCATCGTGAACAACCAAGTTGGTTTCACGACGAATCCACGCGACACCTTCGGCGGCCAATACGGCACCGATCTCGCGAAGGGCTACGAGTGCCCAATCATCCATGTCAATGGCGACGACGCCGAAGCATGCGCGTGGGCCGCGAAACTTGCGATTGATTGGCGTCAAACTTTCGGCCACGACATCGTGGTCGATATGTGGTGCTATCGAAAGAGCGGCCACAACGAAACCGACGAGCCAATGTTCACGCAGCCGCTGCTCTATGCGCGCGTGAAGAAGGCGCGTCCGGCATTCAAGACCTATCGCACGAAACTCACGGCCGAAGGTGTTGTTACCGACGCAGAAGTCGAAGCGATGCTTGCTGCGCGCGTCGCCGTGATGGACGAAGCGCAAAGCGCCGCGAAGAAGCAACCGATCGATCCCGTCATCGACCCGTACAAGCATGTGTGGGCGGGTGTGAGCGGTTCGTACTCGCACGAGCCCGTGCAAACAGGCGTTGCGCTTGAGAAGCTCGAAGGTCTTGCGAAGACGCTTGCGCAAACTCCAGATCACGCGACCGTTCACAAGACCGTTGCGCGTTTGCTTGAGGGTCGCGCTGGCGCCGTCGCGTCGGGGCAAATCGACTGGGCGCTTGCCGAACTTCTCGCGTACGCGTCGCTCCTTGAAGAAGGCCACCCCGTGCGCCTCTCGGGCCAAGATGTCGAGCGCGGCACCTTCAGCCATCGCCACGCCGTCGTGAATTGCCAAGACACGAACGAGGGCTTCTGTTCGCTCAACGCGATTTCCGACAAACAAGCGCGTTTCTGCGTGCACAACTCGCCGCTCACTGAAAACGCCGTACTTGGTTTCGAATACGGCTACTCACTCGGCGACCCGCGCATGCTTGTCATTTGGGAAGCGCAATTCGGCGACTTCGCAAACGGCGCGCAAGTGATCATCGATCAATTCCTCGCATCTGGTGAAGCGAAGTGGAAGCGCTCGACGGGTCTCGTCATGTTGCTTCCACACGGCTACGAAGGCCAGGGCCCCGAGCACTCAAGCGCACGCCTTGAACGCTTCCTCCAGCTTTGCGCCGACGACAACATGCAGGTCGTCTACCCAACGACTTCTGCGCAAATCTTCCACTTGGTTCGCAAGCAAGTGAAACAAGGCTTCCGCAAGCCACTCATCGTGATGACGCCGAAGTCGATGCTGCGCTTGCCAGCAGCGGTGAGCCGCGTCGAAGGCTTCGTGCACGGTCACTTCCGTCAAGTGCTGCCCGATGTCGGCATCGCGAAGGGCGGCGAAGACGCCGTCAACAAGGTGCTGCTCTGCTCGGGCAAGATCTATCACGAACTCGCAGCGCAACGCGAGAAGAGCGGACAAACGACCACCGCCATCGTGCGACTTGAGCAACTCTTCCCGTTCCCTGATGGCGCGCTCACGAAGGTGCTCGCGATGTACCCGAACGCGAAGAAGTTCGCGTGGGTGCAAGAAGAACCGCGCAACATGGGCGCGTATCGCTTCGCGCAGGCGCAATTGAAGGAACTGCTCGCGATCGATGTCGATTACATCGGCCGCACCGACAGCGCGAGCCCTGCAGTTGGTAGCCAGAAGCAACACGCGATTGAGCAAGACAAGATTCTCACCGAAGCGATCGGCGCTGCGAAGGCTGGCGACGGTCCTGCTGGCGGCCCTGGCAGCAAGAAGGAAGCGACGCAGAAGTAAGCGGCGCGGAGATAAGCCGCGCGGAAGTTTGGAAAGCAGAAGTTTGAACAGCGCAGCGATGGCGCGTCTCACCGGATGCGAGTCCTCGTTGCTCGGCAGATTGACCGCGAAGACACACGAACTTGGAAAGCACCCGACATGGCAGTCGATATCACCATCCCATCTCCTGGCGAATCCATCACTGAAGTCTCGTTGAGCGGCTGGCTCAAGGACGACGGCGCATATGTCGAGAAAGACGAATTGCTCGCGGAGATCGAGTCGGACAAGGCCACGCTTGAATTGCGCGCGCCAGCCGCAGGTGCCTTGAAGATCGTCACCAAGAAGGGTGACGGCATCAAGGTCGGTGCTGTTGTTGCGGCGATCGATACATCAGTTAGAGCGGTCGCCGCTGCGGCAGCTCCCTCTGGTGGGAATCACGCTGGAGCGGTCGCTGCTGCGGCAGCTGCCTCTGGCG
>JASGCF010000230.1 GCA_030054275.1 Limnohabitans sp.
CTGCAAGAAACGCGGCAATCTCGAAAGCGCGCGACGCAAACTCAGCGTGCGCTGCTGCGATCCCGAGCAAACTTTCAAGAAGTTCCGCACGCACCGCATCGGTTCCCGCACCACCTGCGATGGCACGACGCGCTGCTTCCGCAGCTTCAAGCGCAATCGCTGGGCGCTCGCTGCGCAACGCAAGCATCATCAAAGCAACCGCTGCTGCCGGATCTTGCGGCGAACGCGCCAGTCGCGCGCGCAGAATCTCCTCAGCCCGATCGGGTGGCATCAAGACACGCAGTGAAAGGTCACCTGCAGCCACCACGCGATCATCACACATCACCGCATTTGCAGGACTTTGCTCGAGAAGCACCGCGTCGACACGACCCGAGGTTGCATCAAGAATCAGCGCATCGTCGATCCCCGGAATCAAGAGGTGCGAACCGGCGGTCGTCACACGCCCGCGAATTCCTTGGCGATTGTCTGCACCCGTCCGACGGACACCGTTTGCTGTGAGTAATTCCGAGAGAGCCCAACGACGCTTCGTCAGGTCATTGGCATCAAACGCAACGACATCGCTTCCAATGCCGAGGACCAGTGGTTGAGCATTCTCACCGCCAGCGCTAGGGCTCTCGATTGCCGCGAGATAGCGCGGGCTCGCCCACGCACTTCCAGGCCCAATCGGGCGTGATTCAAGTACGCGTCCGCTCGTGCGTTCGAGCGCCACCACTTCTGCTTCTTCAGGAGAAATCCACACAACTCGATCTCCAACAACAACCGGCGCAGCTTGCTCCCAAGGTTCGGCAGAAAATCGCGCCTCGCGTAGCGGAACCGGAAAGCGCCGCAACCAATCGACCCCTCCGTCGCCCACGCGTACGCGCGCGACAGCGCCGAGTGGAGTGCCCACAATCACGGCGTCGCCATCGAGGGTCATTCCAGCTTGGCGTCGACCCGCGATCGCGCGCGTTCCCGGCGCGCCAGCAATGGAGCGAGCCCATCGCACATGACCATCGCGACGATCGAGGGCGACGATCCAATCGACCTGCTCGAGTCGTTGCGTTGGTTTGCGGGCCAAAATGATGGCTGCGTCGGTCGTCAGTATCGGCGCCGCAACAGGGAAGAGCCCTTGCAACTCCGCTCGGCCTTCGAGACCGTCCAAATCGATCGTCCAACGCACGGCACCATCGCTCGGCTCCAAGCACCACACGCGCGCTGCGCCACTGCGTGTATTTGAAAATGCGTGACCCACAAACGACACCAGCGCATCGTCATCCACTGCAATCGATGAAAGATCACTGACGGTGCCTACTTCGCGATCGGCACCAGAAAGCCCGAGTGAACGGCTCCAGAGTTCCTCTCGCGAATCGGCGTCAATCGCTCGCACCGATTCACCGTCGTTGAGGTAGATGATGCTGCCGCGCACAACTGGCGCAGTTGTCAAAAATGTGGCGCTGTTGCGTGCATTGCGCGACGCTGCGTCCGTTTCGCGCGTGCCCTCATACAACCGGCGATACAGCGCGCGCTCAAGAGGCATTTCCCAAATCTGGCGCCACGCCGCCGTCGGGACTTCCGCCGAATCTGCGTGAGAAGGTACCGCCCGCACGCGCTGAGATGACAACAGTGCGCGCGGCGTTGTTTCACGCACCATACGCTCTATGTTCTGCTGAACTTGTGGCGACCCACCGAGCGCGCGCACTTTGCGAAGCGCTTCGTCACGCTTCGCATCAAGCCCAAGTCGCGCCGCTGCCAACGCCTCAAAGGCATGCGCTGCTCGCGCGCGATCCTCGACGAGATCGGGATGTTTCGCAATACGAGCAATCGATGTCAACGCATCCTGTGCCCGATCCTCCATCAGTTGCTGCTCAATGAGTTCAAGCGATGCCTCAAGACCCGCCTCTGTGAGACGACGACGATGCGCTGTCTCATCGGCGCCCCGCTCAAGAAGCATCGTGCGCGCGCTTCGCGTTTCCAACTCTCGAAAACGAGCGAGAAGTGTGGTATCTGCGAGCAATCGATCTTCGACCGCGTCGGCTGCACTGCGGAACATTTCTTCGCGCGCGTCGCCGGTGCGCAACAAGACATCACCGTACTCATCGAGTAACCGACGCGCGATGCGCGCTGCCTCATTGGGATTTTCTTTCGCCTGCGCCTCGAGATCTTCCAGAAGCGCGCGCGCTGTCGGCGAATCGGCCACCGCTGCTTCGGTCGTCTGCTGCGCCACCGCGAGTTGCGTCGACCCCGCTACAAAACACATCGCCGCGAGTGACGCCGCAAGGTTACGAAGCGTCGTACCTTGCCAGAGCAAGGTGCGTCGAGCTTGTAGAGCGTGGAATGATGGACGCGTCGGACGACCGTACATGGCCGAAGCGTAGCGTGAGATGCAGTGGAGAGTTCACAACGGGATTCAGAGTTTGCGTGGGAGAACTGCTACATTTCCAATATGGAATTCCGGCTCCCTTCGTCGTTCGCCCAAAGAAACTTCAGCGCTTCCACATTCGTGAGCGCGCACGCTGTCAGCCGTGTGGTGGGTGCGACATGTCTTCTGCTTTCGACCGGATGCGCGCTTGTGCGTCCAGAGGCCCGCGCGATCGCCGTTGAAGTTCGAAAGAGCGCAGAGAACGCCTCGGAAGTTGCACTTGTGGTTGAGTTACGAAATCCCGGTGACGACGAAATCGAACTCGTGCAATACGACTACACGGTCACTGTTGCCGATGGCTCAAGTTATGGAGGTCGCTGGGCGGCTTTGCGCGCGCTTCCGCCAGGCCAAACTGTGACCGCCGAGATTCCTGCGCTACTCCCCACCAGCAGTCTGAACCGTGACGCGACCACATGGCGCGCGTCGGGCACGCTCACCTACCGCGATCCGCGCTCCTTCGCGCGAATTTTGTATGAGGCTGGCATTCTCAAGTCAGAGATTTCCTTCGCAGGCAGTGGCACGACGAAGCCTGAGGCGCCGGTTGCTCAGGCGCTGGCGAACGATTGACAGTCGCGATCGCGCGCCACAGGGCCGAGAACTTCTTGTTCCTCCGAATTGTGCCGCACAGCGGTGCATGACTGCGCCCACATTCCGATCTCTCGCTCCATTCGCCTCCGAGGTGCGCCGATGACCGATCGGGTCTCTGGAGGTCGAGCGGTGTGCCATTCGGACAAGCCTCGTGATCGGCTTCGATCCTGAACTCGTATGGGTGGCAAACAGACGGATCGAACGCTGGGAATCTTGTGGAACCGTGGGACCGGAGGAATCGTCGTGGCGGATACCAACGCAGTGGACTCCATTCTTCGTGCCGCGAATGACAGCGACGCCAGCGATGTGCATTTGGTCGCAGGTCATCCGCCGATGATCCGTGCACAAACCGTCTTGCATCCCTTGGAGATGCCCGCGCTCTCGTCAGAGGACATGTGGCGCATCTTGGCAAGCATGACCAACGAGATCCAGCGTCGAACCTTCGAGCAGCATCTTGATCTCGATTTCTCGTATGAAATTGCTGGATTCCGTCGCTACCGCGTCAACGCGCACATGCAACGCGGCATGGTCGGCATGGCGTTGCGCGCCATTCGAACGAAGGTGCCGCCGCTTGCGAGTTTGAATCTTCCTGAGGTCATCGCGCGACTCACCGATCTTCCGCGCGGACTGGTGCTCGTCACGGGCGATACAGGCTCGGGTAAGTCCACGACGCTCGCAGCCATGATCCAATCCATGAATGAGCGGTATCGCAAGCACATCATCACGCTCGAAGATCCTGTGGAATACACCTTCCAAAGTCAGAAGTGCCTCATCGAGCAACGAGAACTTGGTGCGGACATGCCAACATTCTCAAGCGGCTTAAAGCACGCACTTCGTCAAGATCCAGACATCATCTTGGTTGGCGAAATGCGCGATCTTGATACGACAGCGCTCGCGATCACTGCCGCTGAAACTGGCCACTTGGTGCTCTCAACGCTGCACACGGTGAACGCTTCACAAACGGTGGAACGCATCGTCGACATGTATCCAGCGAATCAGCAAAATCAGATTCGCGCCATGCTCGCGAACACCTTACAAGCAGTCATCTCACAAACGCTCTTCCGCCGCGTTGACAAGCCTGGCATGGTGCCTGCAATCGAAGTGATGCTGTGCACCCCCGCTGTGCGCAACATCATTCGCGAAGCACGCACCTATGAGATTCCCAATGTGATCGAAACGAGCCGAAACCTCGGCATGATCACCCTCGACAACGCCATCGCAGAACTCTACTTCAACGGAATGATTTCACGCGACGACGCTGTTGCGCAGGCAGCATTCCCAGACAAACTTTTCCGCATGTTGGCAGCGTAATCCATGGCGATGCAGCACTACCGGTTTCAAGCACGAAACGCCCGCGGCGAAGTTGTCGCGGGAACGCTTGTTGCTGAAAATGCTGCTGGCGCTGCACAAGCATTGCGAGCGCGTGGCGAGCATGTTCTACAACTCGTACCGGTTGCCGCGGCAGGCGAAGATCTTCGGGCGGCGCTGAAGCGTTTCAATTGGTCGAGTGGTCCATCACAGAAGGACATTCTCGACTTCACCACACAACTCGCCGTGATGATTCGCGCCGGTATTTCCATTCGTGCGGCGCTCGAAGGTATTGCGGAACAAGTACAGAATCAGAAGTTTCGACGCATCTTGATGCAAATCAAAGCAGATGTCGAAAGCGGTAAGCAGTTTTCCGAAGCGATCGCCAAGCATCCGAAGTTGTTCGGCCCATTGTATGTGAACATGGTCAAGGCTTCGGAAATGTCGGGCTCCTTCGCAAAGATGCTTGATCGTATCGCCGCGTATCTCGCGCAAGAAATCGAGACTCGCAAGATGGTGGTCGGCGCCTCCATCTACCCAGGCATCATCGCGTTGATGGCGATTTCTACAACAGTGTTCTTGCTCACCTTCGTGCTGCCGCGCTTTGCAGGTGTTTTCAAGGGCAAGGAAGACGCGCTCCCTGGCCCAACAAAGTTCCTGATGGCGTTGTCAACATTCATGGTGGAGTGGTGGTGGCTTCTTTTGATTGCAGCGATCGTGGGCGTTGCGAGTTTCGTCGCCTTCATCAAGACCGAGTTCGGTGGCTTCTGGTGGGATCGATTCAAAATCTCCGCACCCGTTGTACGACGCATGTTCCGCGCGCTGTACATCAGCCGCTCACTGCAAACCATGGGCGAATTGCTGAATGCAGGTGTGCCGATGCTCGACACCATTGCGATCACTGGTGACATCTCGGGAAACAGGCACTACAAGCGATTGTGGCGCTCTGTCTATGGCTCGGTGAAGCAGGGAAAGAAAGTGCAAACCCAACTTTTGCGAAGCACGCTGCTTCCACGCTCTGTGATTCAAATGATTGCTGCAGGCGAAGAATCGGGAAAGCTCGGCGAAGTGCTCGACGAGATTTCAGTGTTCTACGCAAAGGCACTCAAAGATGCCATCAAGGCTGTCACCAGCATGATCGAACCCATCATGATTGTGTTGATGGGCTCGGTGGTCGGCTTCATTGCGATGGCCATCATCTTGCCGATCTTCAAAATGTCGAATCTTGTCTCAGGGTAAGGAGGAACGCATGGATGCGAACCACAACCTTCGATGGACACGAGGCTTCAACCGC
>JASGCF010000231.1 GCA_030054275.1 Limnohabitans sp.
TGAAAATGATGGCGCGGCCTTCGTCACGCAGTCGGCGGAAAAGTGCGAGGAGTCGCGCTGCATCGTGCGCACCGAGCACGGCGGTGGGCTCGTCGAAAATCAAAACACGCGCATCGCTTGCGAGACATTTCGCGATCTCAACGAACTGCGCCTCTGCGATCGAGAGGTCCGCTGCGCTCTTCGTTGGATCAATTTCTGCGCCAAGCAACGCGAGTAGTTCAGCGGCACGCAGCCGCTGCGCTCGCCGCGCGATCGCGACGCCAAATCGACGCCCCACCGGTTCACGACCAAGCAGGATGTTCTCGGCGACATCAAGGGCTGGAACGAGATTCAACTCTTGGTGGACCATCGCGATGCCTGCGCGAAGCGCATCCGCGGGCTTGGTGAAGTGCACTGCACGATGTGTCGCACCGTTCGTGATCTCGACGACTCCAGAAGTGGCGCGCACAGAGCCCGAAAGCACCTTCATCAGGGTGCTCTTTCCTGCTCCGTTCTCGCCCACAATGGCGTGAATCTCGCCGCTCCGAAACTCCATGTTGACACCGTCGAGTGCGCGGACTCCTGGGTAGTCGACCGTGACATCACGAGCTGCAAGCAGCACCGTGCGAGGCGCCATTGAGGGAGGGTTTGGAGCGGTCGGAACGCTTGCCACGGTCCGAGAGACTACCGGAAGAGGCGAAATCGCTGCATCGATGTCCGCAATTGGACCGATCTGTTGGCTTCTCTTGGTTCCACGGCAGCCCTCGCGAGTTTCTGTGCTACCTTTCCGTCCCGCGCGGTCCGGCGATTCCGGACACATGATTTCGCCCGTATGCACCGATCGCCAGAGATTCATCACCCCCACCTTCGACTCACCGCAGCACTTGTGGTGGCCGGCTTTGTGGCGATCTTGGCGGCACTCGGCGGAGCGGACAGCCCGGACAACACTGGCTCACGCACGCGGCGACTCGATGCGAACACGATGGCGTCTCAAGGCATGCAGCGCACGCTGCTCGCGCTTGGGGTCGTGACAAGTGAAGTTGGCTCCATCGACTACACGCACCTCGGTGCGATTCTTGGACACGGCACTGCGGGTCAAACCGCACTTCCGGAACCGCATGCCATGTCGACTCGCGCCGCGGATCGCGCGACGCGGCGAATGCGACTTGATGCTGCGAGCCCAGCGCGCGCTGCGCTCCTGCGCACGACAGTGCTCCCGCCGCCGCTGCGATCGCCCATCGCCTGAATGCTTGCGCGCTGCTGTGTTTCGGCCGCACCTTTTGGCTGATCGATCCGGTCATTTGTACCTGTCACTCGTCTCGCAACGCCTCGCGCGTTGACTTCTCTTGCGCCCGACGCATGTCGCCGCGCTGTCGGCCCCGCCGATGTTCCGTGAGCATTCACCATGAGTCAACTTCTCAAGGGTATTCCCGTTCTCGACTGGTTCGTCCGCATCACCATGGGCACCAAGAACCAGCGAGATGTCAAGCGATACAACCGTATCGTCGAGCAAGCCAACCAGCTCGAACCAGAAACGCGACGCCTCACTGACGCTCAATTGCGCGCAAAGACCGAAGAGTTTCGCTCTCGCATTGCGGGAGGCGAAAAGTCGTACACAATGATCCCCGAGATCTTCGCGGTCGCGCGTGAAGCGATGGACCGTGGCGTCGGCATTCGCAACATCTTCAATCCGTCGCAATTGGGCGGCGTCTTCGACCCATCACTTTTCCCCGCGGATGTGCGCGCAAAGTTCGACGCGACCCTCGCAGCAATGCGAGCGATTGAACCGCGCTTTCCCGAGAACGAACTGCGCGGTCACGAAACGATGATCGAGGGCTGGCAAACTCTCGACATTCCCAACGAAATCTACGAGGCTGTCCGCACGATCTACCCCGAGTCTCGCCCACCATTCCGCGCGCGTCCGTTCGATGTGCAGTTGATTGGCGGCATCGTGCTTGCGGAGGGCAAGATCGCAGAAATGAAGACCGGCGAAGGTAAGACCATCGTCGGCCCGCTGGCGTGCTATCTCGCTGCGTGCGAGAAGAAGCAAGTGCATGTGGTCACTGTGAATGACTACCTCGTGCAGCGCGATCGCGATTGGACATTCCCGTTCTTCCGTGCGCTCGGCCTCACGGTTGGCGCGATTCATCCGCAGCACATGCAGGGACATGAGCAGAAGAAAGTCGCCTACTCGTGCGATGTCGTGTACGGAACGACCAGCGAGTTCGGCTTTGATTACCTTCGCGACAACATGAAGACGCGGCCGGAGGAGCAACTCCAGAAGAGCCGTGGATTTG
This sequence comes from Limnohabitans sp., assembly GCA_030054275.1. Lineage (GTDB taxonomy): Bacteria > Planctomycetota > Phycisphaerae > Phycisphaerales > SM1A02 > QWPT01. The sequence goes on from JASGCF010000231.1 coordinate 2,277, forward strand.
CCATCGTCGATGAAGTCGACTCGATTCTCATCGACGAAGCGCGTACGCCACTCATCATTTCTGGTCCCGCGCACTCAACAGCGCCGCGCTACGACCTCGCAGATCAGATTGCGCGCCACTTGGTTTCGCGTCAAGCAGAGTGGGACAACGAAAACGAGGATTGCCGCAAACTCGAAGAGCGCATCGCTGCGCTTGAGGGCGACATTCGCAACACCAGAGAGAAGTCCAGTGTTCCCGCGATGAAGCGCGATATGGACACAGCCCGCAAGGAACTTGCCACCGCACAAGCTCGACGCGATCGCCACAAGCAGTTCTACGAAGTGGAACTCGATAAGAAGACCGCTGCGCTCACGCACGATGGCGTCGAAGAAGCACAGCGATACGCCAAGCGTATTGATCCGACGGTTGCGAGTTTCTATGTTGGCGACAACATCGACATGCCCCACCTTTGCGAGCAGGCCGTTCGCGCGCACACGGTGTATCAGCGCGATCGTGATTATGTTGTCGCTGCCGATGAGAACGGCGTTGAGGGTGTTGTGATCGTCGACCAGAACACAGGTCGAAAGATGGTTGGCCGCCAATGGTCTGATGGATTGCATCAGGCCGTCGAAGCGAAGGAAAAGGTCAAGGTCAAGGAAGAGACCCAGACCATGGCCACGATCACCATTCAGAACTACTTCAAGTTGTACGAGCGGCTTTCAGGCATGACAGGCACGGCCGATACCGAAGCCGAGGAGTTCCACGAAATCTACAAATTGGATGTGGTGTCGATTCCAACGAATCTCCCCATTGCGCGATTCGACCGCCAAGACAAAGTGTTCTTGTCGCAGAAGGACAAATGGAACGCCATCGTCGAGGAAATCAAGGCGTTCCATGATGTGGGTCGGCCCGTACTCGTTGGCACGACCAGTGTCGAGAAAAGCGAGATGGTGTCGCGCATGCTTGGTGCGAAGTATCAAATTCGACACGAAGTGCTCAACGCAAAGCAGCATGATCGCGAAGCAGAAATTGTGCTCGGCGCAGGCACCATCGGCGGCGTGATGATTGCGACAAACATGGCGGGCCGCGGTACCGACATCAAGTTACGCCCCTTCACGCGCGAGGCGCTTGTCGAACACTGGAAGCGTCGCAACATCTGCCCGAAGGAAGCACACGCTGGAATGCCTGATGAAGAGATCATCGGGCTCTGCTACCGCCATCTTGGCGAGCGCATTCTCGGCTCTGATCTCGTGCAGGGCCGCGATGCAGGCGCAGTGCGCTCGATGCTCTTGAAGCACTGGGCTGTCGAGCGCGCGAAGTTCCCCGAGAAGAAAGTTGCCTCGATGTCGGACGACGCGCTCGTAGACATTCTCGATGCTGCTGGTCTCCCGCCGATCTATCGACTCGCGATGTGGACAGATGTCGAAGAGATGGGCGGCCTGCACATCGTTGGTACAGAGCGCCACGAGAGCCGCCGCATTGACAACCAATTGCGCGGCCGCGCTGGGCGCCAAGGCGACAACGGCTCGAGTCGATTCTTCCTGTCGATGGATGACGATTTGATGAAGATGTTCGCGGGGAAGGCGATGCTCAAAGTGCTCTCGACGCTTGGCATGAAGGAAGGCGACGATCTCGAAGACGCCATGCTCACGCGTTCGATTGAGAAAGCACAACGCAAGGTCGAAGAGCGCAACTTCCAAATGCGTAAAAACATTCTCGAGTACGACGAGCCGATGGAGCATCAACGCCGTGCGTTTTACGGGCTTCGTCAGCCGATTGTCGAGGGTCGCGGCATTCGCGAACTCACACTGCGGTACATCGAAGACGCTGTCGAGAAGGCCGGCGAGGATTACCTCGGAAAGATGCATGTGCCGAACACCATCAGCGAATGGGTGCGCACACACTGCGGTGTTTCTATTGAAGCAGATCGCTTCCTCAAGAAGGATCGCGAGGAAATCGAGAAACTCATTCGGATTGACGCACAAGAAGAGGCGCAAGAGGCGATTCGCGCCACTGCAGGTGAGTGTCTGCCACTTGAACTCGATCCGGAAGAATGGGACGCAGAGGGCTTCGCTGCATGGGCGCGCACACATTTCGGTGCAGAACTCACACCAGATTTCATTCGCACCGAAGGACGCGCGGCATCGATGCAGGCTGTGCAAGCTGCGGCGCTTGAGAAGTTCACCGCCATTGATCTGTCACCTCTTGCGCAGTTCTTGGTACCAGACTTTGGCAAGATGCAATTGGCACATTGGGCCAATCGCAAGTTCGGTCTGACCGCGGAGGCGTCACTCTTTGAAGGTGCAGAGAACGCACAGCAATCGACCGATCGTTTGATGGCGAAGGTCGAAGAGGCCTACAGCGAGCGCGAGGCGACCTATCCGATTGACTTTGCGATCGAAACGACAAACGCTGCGTTGCAACAGAATCCAGAAGGCGCACTCGCACAGTTCTGTACCTTCGTGAAAGCGCGATACGGGCTGACATGGAACCCGCTGGAACTTCCATCCACCGACCCGAAAGTGCTTCGTTCGATGCTGTTGGAGCGCGCGCGATCGATGACCGATGCAGACTTTGATCGGCGTGCGCAAGAATGCTTGGCGCGCGGCCGCGATGCGGATTCGATCGCTGCGTGGTTTGCTGAAGAAGCATTGGTGCGCCTGAGTGAAAGTGAGCGCGATCGTGCTGCGGTTGAGCCAGACGCCTTTGTGCGCGAGAAGGTGCGCGACCTCGTTCGACTTGAACTCACGCAGTTTGAGCGTTATGTGCTGATGTCCATCCTTGACAACGCCTGGAAGGAAAATCTGCACTCGATGGATCAGATTCGCGACTCGATCGGCTTCCGCGCGTTCAGTCAGAAGGACCCGCGCATCGAGTTCAAGCGTGAAAGCGCCAAGGTCTTCAACGAGATGCAGGAGTCGATTCGTGATCGCGTGACAGATATTGCCTTCCGCGGTCGTCTTGCACCGCAAGTGCCACGCGTGGCTCAGCGGCCGATGCCGCAAGCGATTCCCGCGGATGCAGGCGGTGCGAACAGTGACGAAGTTGGCGGCCAAGCAGCGCTTCCACCTGCGCAGGCAGCGGCCGCCGCAATCCCACAGCCTGTGGCTGCGGAACAGGTTGCTGCGTCTACGCCCGTCGATCCATCGACCATTCCAGTCGTTGGACGCAACGAGCCGTGCCCGTGCGGAAGCGGTCTCAAGTATCGCCTCTGCCACGGGAAGAAGCCCGACGCGCAGGCGTGATATTCAACTGCAAAGGCAGCTCAACGAAGCAGGAGTACTTTCTCCAAAGACGACGGCCCCGAGCGG
>JASGCF010000232.1 GCA_030054275.1 Limnohabitans sp.
CTCTCAGCATAACGAGCGCAAGGCCGCCTGCCATCACAAGGTTGCTTGGAATGCGACCGCGCACAAGCAGTGCGATGGTCGCGCCGATACAGAGTAGCGCGGTGATCGCTTACGGCTCCACGCGTGAGCGTTCCTCGCTTGAGCCGCTCGTTGTCACTGTTGCGTTTGGTGCACTTCGCTCGGAAGCGAGGGATTTCCCGATCGCGCCGACGATGGCTTCCTGTGCTTTGCGTGCGCGATCTGTTCCAACTTTCTCAAGGTTGTTCGCAAGCACGCTGAACGCGATCCGACGGCCGTCGCTCGTACTCACAACGCCACTGAGCGTGCTTACGCCGTTGATGTAGCCAGTTTTACAACGCACCTCGATTCCTGCGCTTTGTGGCAGTTGTTTGAGTGACGCGAATCGATCTTTCACAGTGCCCGTTTCACCAGCGATTGCCATGCTTTCGAGAAAGCACTGGCGAAGTCGCGCGTCCGACGCGATCGAACAGAGCCATGCTGCCGTTCCTGCTGCTGTGATGCGATTCGAGTGTGAAAGTCCGCAGCCATCCGCAAAAACAAATCCGGACGCAAGGGCGCCGATCCGCTCGGTGACTGTGGCTTCGAGCGCGCGCGTGCCGTTCGCCCAACTGCCAGCGATCCATGTTGGTCCGACAGACGAATTGTTGTTGGCGTTGTTCGAGCGCGCTGCGCCCAGTCGCTTGAGCAAACTCTCTGCATACAAATTTGCGCTGTCGGTATTCGTGCGCTCAAGCACGACAGCGATGGGCGTTTCAATCACTCCGAGGGTCGTACCAGTCGCAGCAGCATCTTGCGCGTTTGCCATGCGAGAGGACGCAACGGCGATCCCGCGTGATCGCAGGTCTCGTGCAAGCAATTCGCCAAAGAGCGAGGGGGTTTCGTGCATCGAAAGATCGACATCGGCGCGCGTACCTTTCGGCAACTTTCCCGAGACGCGAAGCGCATTCGAAGTTGCGTCGCGCGTCACAACAAAGGTGGACTTTGATTTTGCGGCGCCAACCTGCGCGGTGTTTCGATCAATCGTCCATGCGTAGTTCGGTTCGAATCGATCGACGGTGACAGACCCGCCGTTTGCATGCGCGCCGAGCAGCAGCATGTTGGCGTGAAAATTGAATCCCCACACCTCAGCGCAATACGGGCGCGAGCGCTGATCGGTTGGCCATGTTGGGTTGTAGCACTGGGTGTCGAACATACGCGCATCAACCACGAGTTCGCGGAGTTCACGCACGCCCGACTGCGTCACGAGATCTGCCCACCAGCCAACCAACTGTGAGGCCGTCACACCGGCCTTCGCGTTGCCCTTCGCGTCTGCAACGGCGAGTCGCTCAAGAACCTTCGGATCGCCAAGGGCAGGATCGCCATCTCCGACGATCGTCAATCGGCCGGTTTTCTCATCGAGAACAAGTGAGGTCCGAAAGCGGAACTCAGGGCCAAGCTCAGCAAGCGCAGCACCGCTTGTGAACACTTTGAGGTTGCTTGCCGGCTTGAAGGGGAGTTGCGCATTGCTTGACGCAAGCACAGCGCCATCGTCGACGCGCATGACGGAGTAGGCAAGCGATGCGCCGAGCCCAGCCGCAGCGGCTGCTTGCTGTGTGTCTTTCGCGAGATCTGCAGCGGTTGCTTGTGCGCTCGTGAAGGCGCAGAGGATGGCGAGGGTAGGGATCGCAAGCATGTGGATCGCAAGCATGTGGATCGCAGGGGTGTGCATGGCAGGGGGGTGGCTTGAACTAGGCAGATTGGGGAAATCTCTGCCGCCGATGGAACTGCGAACAGGCTCTGGAGGCGTGCGCTTCCTCAGTCCGGAAACACAGATCGGAGTCGCTGGTAGGCATGGATTCTTGTGTTGCATCGGCATCGCGAAGCCTCGGCCCGCTGTGCGAGAAGGTGACGGGCAGGATAATCAGGCTGTTGGGGCATCGGCAGGACTGTGTTGCAGCCGTCACAGATTCATTTGATGTAAAACTCGATCTGATTGGTGAATTTGAACCAAGCAGGGTTGACTCGATTCAGGATTTGGGTACATTCTCGATCTCTCGAAACTCCGTGGTGGATGTTTTGAGGCATGTGCGTTTACATCAAAGGAAGAAAGATGAAGATCGGCTCTGCCATTCTCGCTGCGCTTTGCGTCGCCTCTGCGGCCTCTGCCTCCAGCATCACGCTGACTTTCGACGGCTACGGCTTGTCGGGTCAGAACCGTATGTCGTACAACCACAGCCGCGCATGGGATGCTCGTGGTCCAGCGACCTTCTACAGCGTCACCTGTGGTTTCCACAACTTCACCTACGGCTCGGGCTCCCCGCGTCAGACCTTCTGCGCGCAGTTGTTCGAAGGCGTGACCGCTGGGAACACCTACACCTTCGACATCGTTGATCCGTCGAATGTGCCGGACGAGCCTGGTCACCCTGGCAACATGGGTGCGATCAAGGCGACGCTGATTCAGGATCTCTACCATCGTTACTACTACGGCGTGGACACGGCTGTGGAGGCATCTGCCTTCCAGTTGGCGATCTATGAGATCTCCCACGAGAACATCACCGCAGCCGATGCTGCTGGCGCTGTCGCTCAGCTCAGCCTGATGAAGGGTGCCTTCCAATCGCAAGCTGCTGGTTCCACTGGCTACGCTGATGCGGCTGCGATGCTCGCAAGCCTCGGCCAAGGTGGTTTCAAGACCATCGGTGGAGCGCTCCAAGGCCTCACCAACCCAACCGCACAGGATCAACTCCTTGTGGTTCCAGTTGGCGCTCCAGCCATTCTCGCTGGACTCGGCCTCCTCGGCGTCGGAATGCTCCGTCGTCGCAAGTGAGATCGAGTTTCCGGCGTGAGCCGTCCTCGGTCAGATGACTCTTGCAGAACCGATCACTGCTAAGAGTCTTTGGCAAGTTCGGCCACAATGTAGAGACCAATCCGGACGCCCTTGCGGGGGCGTCCGGTTGTTTTTGTCGTGCCCGTCCTGACACAACGCGGCATCTCGGAATTGTTGATTGGTAGACGCATTTTGGTCGATTGCTGCGCCGGAGAAGCGGCCTATCGAATCTGAACGCAACATTTCTGCTTTCGGCGGAGCGGAGCCGCAGTGGTCGTTTGCTCCGGAGCTCGCCGATCGGCCCCAATCGAGATTGCTCTGCGCGGGTGCGTTTGGAGAGTACCCAGTCTTTCTGCGCCGACAGGGTGCGGGGGTTGGGGTGCACGCGGCCGCGCAGATCAATGAGATTTGTTCTCTGCCATCGGCGGACCGTTGCGCGATTGATCCTCTCGGACTTGCGACGCTGCTTGCGTTGGGATTTCCACTTGGTTCGCGCACGGTGTTCAGTGGAATCGAGCGCGTAGGGCCAGGAGGCATGATCGACTCGACGGTTGGGACCGTGGTGCGCGACTGCGCCATGCCGCTTCCTCATGCTTCCGCGCCTAGCCCGACCGAAGTTGTTGAACTCGCCATGGAGGCGCTCCGTCGCTCCGTGCCTCAAGTTCGTCCGATCGTCCCTTTGAGTGGTGGCCGAGACTCGCGCATGATTCTGCTTGGACTGCGCGGTCTTGGGGTTCGGCCTCGGGTGATACTCACGGCAGATTCGCCCAGGCATTCGGTTGATGCACGCCTCGCGTACTCGCTGGCAAGGTCATGTCACGACCCTCTTGAGTTTCTAGGGCAACTGCCGTGGGATCTCGCGCGGGAAAGTTGGCGTCACACGCGCGCATCGTTCGAGTCGCTCGAGCACGGATGGTTTCTTGCGGTGGCCTTGCGAGCACGGGCGCTCGGCGGTCCGGTGACAGACGGAATCGGGGCGGGTGTGCTGTCAACAGGTTCGCTGATGAAACCGGAAGCCGTCGAACTTTGGAAGTTGGGTCGTCTCGACGAACTGGCCGTGTGGACCTTGGCGCACGCTGCTGGCACTGATCCAGCATTCCGCGATGCGGCGCGGCGCTGTGGGATTCCGCTCGCAAGCGATGATGAAGTCCGGCATGAACTCGTGCGGACTCTGCGCGAACTTGCTGTCTATCCAAATCCGCTCGGCACCTTTAGTTTGCTGCACTGGACGAGGCGTGGCATCGGTGCGAGCGCCTTTGGGTTGCTTGGCCGTGAGAATGTTGTTGCGCCATGGATCGATGCGGCATTGTGTCGCGCACTTCTTGCGATCGAACTCGACGAAGCACTTCAAAGAGACTGGCGAGACGATGTTTTGAGTGCACTCGACCGAACCGGCGTTCCATTCGCAGATGACCTTCGACCCGCGCGCGGTCGTCGCTTTGGCTCGGTCCGAGGTGCGTTGGCGTGGAAGCGATTTCAGGCAACTGTCCCCAGCGCACTCAGGCCGGCGCGTGATGTCGTCGAGCGGTCGACGGGCGTGCGCCGCTCATTCGCGCGATCTGCACTTTGTGTACTTTCGATGATCGCATCCAATATTGACTGATAAGCGAATTTCTGCGCGGTTTGAGAGTCGCGGTGGACTCGAGACTCAGAAACCGCCGATATCCGCGTTGCTGCGCACAGTGCGCGCAGCAGGATCACTCCATCTGGAATGTCTTGTTGGAAGTGTTCGCGGACAGTGCTGGTCGACAATCTGTGTCGAGAGTTTTTGTTGGGAGTTTTTGTTGGGAATCCCAGTTTGAAATGCTTTTGGGGCGGCGATGTATGGCGGCGAAGCACGACACAATCCGAGACATCCGCACAGGCGACCGCGCTGGTTTCGCTCGGCGTTGGTGGCTTCGTGTCGCGCGGCTTGCTCGACTGCCGCTTCATCGATGGCGACTTGCGCGCTTTGGAAGCAAGTCCCGCATGGATTTCCCAGCATTTATCGTTGGTGGAAGGTCTATTGAGATCGGTCACGATGTGCGCATCGGTCGCGGCGCACGATTTGAGGCTCATTTCACAGCGCCTGGTGTTGTTCGGCTTCGCATCGGCGACCAGACGCGGGTTGCGCCGCATGTACACATTGGCGCTGCGGAACGCGTAGAAATCGGGCGCGAATGCGGTATCGGTTCGTATACATGGATCACCGACCACGACCACGACACAACCGACCCAATGCACTCGGTTGTGACGCATCAGCGGATCGTCGTTGCGCCAACAATCATTGGCGATCGTGTGTACATCGGCGAACGGGTCGCCATTCTGCGCGGTGTGACCATCGGTGAGGGCAGCGTGATTGGCACCAACAGCGTGGTTACGACGGACATCCCGCCGTACTCCATTGCTGCGGGGGTTCCGGCACGGGTTCTTCGTCAGTTCGATCGGGCAACTGGGGAATGGCGCGCGGTTCCTCGTGGTGAGTAGCGCAGTGCGTGGTGGGTAGCGCAGTGCGTGCGAGGGCTTGCGCGCAACCGCGCAACTTGCCCTGAATGAACGAACTGTTCAAAGTGGGGCGGCGTATGCGCCGATTCGCTTGGGGATTTCCCAAGGCGTTTCTTTTCTGTAACTCTCGCTTGGAATTGGACTTCTGTGCGGTACTACTTCGATGTGTATCGCGGGATTGTGGTGTGTGCTTCGGCGTGGGTAGGAAGCGTCCGTTTTTTAGGTAGCAGTGTAACCCAATGGA
>JASGCF010000008.1 GCA_030054275.1 Limnohabitans sp.
GCCGTGCTTTCGTGAGTTGTGGTTCCCGATTGCCCGTGCGCTGCGTGGTTTGGCGCAAGCGGCGTTCCAAAAACAACTCCTGCGGCGAGCAGGAGCGTTGTACGAACGAAGTGAGGGAATCGCATGCACTCACGATACGCGAGTGCGAGGAAGGGTGCGACTCAGAGCCCGAGCGCCTTCGCCATCGTCGAACCGAGGTCGGCGGGGCTCTCAGCGACCGCAATCCCGCAGGCCTTGAGCGCCTCGATCTTCGCCTGCGCTGTGTCATCGGCGCCGCCGATGATCGCGCCCGCGTGACCCATGCGCTTCCCCTTGGGAGCGGTGCGGCCGGCGATGAAGCCAGCGACCGGCTTCTTCATGTTGGCCTTGATCCACTTGGCGGCTTCGACTTCGTCGGTTCCGCCGATCTCGCCGATCATCACCACGCCATCGGTGGCGGGGTCGTTGTTGAAGAGTTCAAGCGCCTCGATGAAGCCGAGGCCGCGGACCGGGTCGCCGCCGATGCCGACGCAGGTCGACTGGCCGATGCCGCGCTGCGAGGTCTGCCACACGGCTTCATAAGTAAGCGTGCCCGAGCGGCTGACAATGCCGACGGCCTTGCCGGTCGAAGCGTCAAGACGATGCGTGTGGATGTAGCCCGGCATGATGCCGATCTTGCAGCCGCCTTCGAACTTCGCGGTCGGGCCTTCGCCCGAGATGCGCTTCGCCGGCGTGATGATGCCCGGGCAGTTCGGTCCGATGAGCGTCGACTTTGGATACGCCTTCAGCGCTTCCTTCACGCGCACCATGTCGAGGACGGGAACGCCCTCGGTGATCGCGCAGATCACGCGAATCCCAGCGTCAGCCGCCTCGAGAATTGCGTCGGCCGCGCCCGCGGGCGGCACGAAGATCATCGTGGCATCGGCGCCGGTCGCCTTCACGGCCTGCAGCACAGTGTCGAAGATCGGCAGGCCGTTGGCGTCCTTCTGGCCGCCCTTCCCAGGGGTAACGCCGCCGACCATCTTGGTGCCGTAATCGAAGCAGCCCTTGGTGTGCGAGGCGCCTGCGCTGCCGGTGATGCCCTGGCAGATGACTTTCGTGTTTCCGTCGACAAGGATGGCCATAGGGGGGGAGAGAATAGCGGATCGGGCATACCGGTGCCGGCGAGCTGGCGGGTACCAGCGGGTACAAGCGGGTGCTTACCCGGCACCGCCTACGCGCGTCACAACTGTGCGTTGACGCACAACTTGCGCGGCGAGTGCTCAGTGCCGGGTGGTTGGCGGGTACGAGCGGGAGATTCGGGGTCGCTGCGCGGCACGGTTTGGGCGTTACACTCGCGCCCCCCATGGCCGCCAACGCGACTCCGAAAGACCACAAAAAATCGAATACGCCCTCCGGCGCAAAGTCACCAAAGAACTCTGGCGCGAAGTTTGGCAAGCGCGGGGGCAAGCAGCCCCTGACCTACGCGGCGGCTGGCGTCGACATCGACGCCGGCGACGAGGTGGTCGACCGAATCAAGCCGATTGTTCGCCGCACCTACTCGCCGCGCGTCCTCGGCTTGCACGGCGCGTTCGCAGGGATGTTCCGCTTGAACGGCCCCGCGGGCTTCGGCTCGAAGAAGCTCCGCAAGTACAAGGATCCAGTCCTTGTCGGCTGCACCGACGGCGTTGGTACGAAAGTGCTGCTTGCTGCGGAGTTCAAAATCTACGACACCGTCGGTATCGACTGCGTCGCGATGAACGTCAACGACCTCATCGTGCAGGGCGCGGAGCCTTTGTTCTTCCTCGATTACCTCGGGCTTTCGAAGCTCGATCCGACGAATACCACCGCGATGATCGCGGGGGTTGCGAAGGGTTGCGAGATCGCAGGCTGTTCGCTCATCGGCGGCGAATGTGCAGAAATGCCCGACATCTATTCGCCGGGCGACTTTGATGTCGCAGGATTCTGCGTCGGCGTGATCGAGCACGCGCGCGTCACGAAGCAGCCGAAGCCGAAGGTTGGCGACATTGTGCTCGGGCTTGCGTCGAGCGGTGTTCACTCGAATGGCTACACGCTTGTGCGTCGCATCATCGCGGACGCTGGGCTCTCGTACACGAAAAAGTACGCGGAACTGGCTGGAAAGCGCCTGATCGATGTGCTGCTCGAGCCAACGCGCATTTACGCGCGCGAAGTGATCGGCATGCTTGATGCGCTCGGTGCGAAGGAAGCGGTGAGCGGCATGGCGCACATCACGGGTGGCGGTTTACCTGGGAATGTTTGCCGCGCGCTCGGAAGCGATGTGGACGCCGAGATCTATGCAGACGCGTGGAATCCTCCGGCGATTTTCGCGTTCTTGCAAGAACACGGCGGCGTTGAAACCTCGGAGATGTTCCGCGTCTTCAACATGGGTATTGGCTACACGATCATCGTGCGGCCCAAAATGGCGGCGACAGTTATGAAGATCTTGCGCAAACTCGGCGAGGATCCGGTGCCGATCGGGCGCATTGTGAAGGGCAAGGGCGACTGTCGCGTGGTGTGACTTCGCTCAGAACTCTCGTCGCAGCCGCTTCTTCTCGCCCTCGCGCTTCTTTGCTTCGAGTCGACGCTCTTTCGAGCCGCGCGTTGGCTTCGTGGGCTTGCGTACCTTCGGTCGCTTCGCAGCCATCGACACCAATGTCTTCAATCGCGCAAGACACGCATCGCGATTGTCCGCTTGCGAGCGCGTCGAGTGATCTGCGATCAAAATCGCTTCTTCATCGCCGTCGCCCACGAGATGCGAGCCAGCGAGTGCGCGCAGTCGATCAAGCGCAGCAGGATCAAGCCCGACAAAATCGACCAGTTTCACGCGCAATTGCGCCTTGGTGCTTGTCTTGTTGACATGTTGGCCACCCGGACCGCTGCCGCGAACAAAGGTGAAATCGATTGCGGCTGGCACCACGAAGCAGCCACTTCCAAGACGAACAGCATCGCCTGGAATTGCCGCGGGTGGGCGAGACGCAACATGATGCGCGGGTGGGTGCGCTGGTGGGCGCATCTGCCGTGGCCGCTCATGTGGTGATTGCGATGGATCCGGTGCGGTCATCGTGCCATGCACTTATTTAGAAGACGAGTTTGATTCCAGCCAACAGACCTTGCAAACTTCCGTCGAGTTCCATCACATCGCCGTCAAACTCACCGCCAACGAGACGGTATCCAAAGTAGGCAGCGCCCTCTTTGCAGAACCAAAACGAGATGTCTGCCTCCACACGCGAAGCAGTTCCAAGATCGCCATCCGCGACTGGAATCGCAGCGCCGAACGCGCCCTTTGCCGTGATATCTATCCGGCGTACGACTGGGAACGACGCTTTGGTGTCGAAACCGAATCGAAATCCTGCGCCCACTTCAAGTGCGAGGTAGGAGTCGCTTTGGTCGCTTGAGTTTCCCGAGGTGCTGTCTGCAATGGTGCGAGAGATTGCATCAATATCTGCAGAAATAAGCCCGAAAAACGCAAGTTCGGTACCGTTCGCGGCGGGCGTGAAATCTTCGCGCGGCGTACTCCACGGCGCTGGTTCTTGCGCCAGTGGACGCCACAGGTCGTAGGAAACTTCCGCTCCGACGGACCACCACGAGAACTCGCTGGTGTAGGCATCGCCACTTGCAACGGCAACACCGCCAAGCGTGAAGGGTGTGGCCGCTGTGCCGCCGCCGTCGGTTGCAAAGTTGAACCCGCGAATCGCAACCGACAATCGATCGCGCACCAGTGCAAGTTCGCCTGCGAACGATGCTTGGTTGTCGTGGAGGTCTGGCGTGCGAACATCGACTTCGCCGCCACCGTCTGTGAAATCACCTTCGAGCCGAGGAAGCCACGCTTCAAGCGAGAAATCAAGGCGAAACGCCGAGGATGTTGCAGGGGTTTCATTCGCCACATCCCGAGTCGCTGGTTGGGATGCGAGCGCCAGTGCGAGCGGAAGGAGTTCTGCAGCCATGCGCGCAGCGTATCAGCGACTGCGCATCTCGATGACTGCAATCTCGGGAGGACAATTCACGCGCAAGGGAAACCATGCGCCCACACCATTGGTCACATAGAGATGCGATTCGCCATGCGCGTAGTGCCCTGCGCTCAGTCGCTGTGTGAAGACGAGGTTGTGCCTGCGATTGCCGCTGCGCGCGAGCTGCCCGCCGTGCGTGTGTCCAGAGAGCGTCAACGGAATGCCGCGTTCTTCCGCGCCAACGAAGGCCTTGGGATTGTGAGCAAGCAACAAATCTGCACGGCCAGTGCCACAGCGTCGAAGCCGCGCAGCGCATGCGGGAATCGACTTCGCCCAATCGATGCCAGCAACAAGGAGGCCATCTCTTCCGCCAACGCGAACCGAATCGTCGACGAGCGGAATGAGGCCTGCCTCCTTCGCGCCGCGCACGATGGCCTTTGGATGATCGAGATGGTCGTGATTACCGAGCACAATGAACACGCCCAGTTTGGCTTGAATGAGCGCGAGATGTTCGAAGAGAAGGGGCGACTCATCTGCAGAGAGGTCGACAAGATCGCCTGTAATTGCGACAAGATCTGCACGAAGCGCACGAACCGCATCGACGGCTTGCGCCAGTCGCTCTGCACCAAGCAGATGTCCAAAATGAATGTCGGAAAGATGTGCGATACGCACTCCATCAAAAGCGCGTGGCCAATGCGCACTGGTGAGGCGCATTTCTTCGATGCGAATTGGCTGCTTGATATGCCGTGCCCGCAGCGATCCGAACGAGATCGAGTCGGGAAGCCGCGTCAAAAGCGCATTGCGAAGACTCGCTGTGCGATAGGCAAGTCCGCGCGGTGGTCGCTTCGGACTCATCGTGTCGACTCCGCAGGAGACGCGCACGATGACGACACACACGCGTTCGCGTTCGAAATGAGCAAGTCGCCGAGTGCGCGCACATGTTCGGGTGTGGTGGCCAATGCGCCGATTGAAACACGCAAGACGAGTTTCCCATGAAATCGGCAGTGTGAGACGAAAAATCGACCGTCTCCATTCACAACATTGATGAGTCGCTGCGTCGCTTCGTCGCCTGCACGATGTGCCATACAAACAAGGTTGAGTGGCGCATCGACCACAAGTTCGAGCGCATCACACGAGCGCACACGCGCCTCAAGTTCGCGTGCCATCGCAACATGGCCGCGGACAAGTGCGCGCAAACCTTCGAGTCCAAACGAGCGCAGGACAAACCACAACTTGAGTGCGCGGAAGCGCCGTCCAAGTGGAATCTGCCAATCACGATAGTCGATGACTTTGCCCGATTCGGTTGCTGCGTTCCGCAGATACTCAGGCAGCACACTCAACGCGCGTACAAGTTCCGCGCGATCTGCAACCCACAGCACATCGCAATCGAAATTCACAGGCATCCATTTGTGCGGGTTGAAGCACCAACTGTCTGCGTGCGACGCTCCAGCAGTCACGAAGCGGAATTCCTCGCAAAATGCCGCAGTTCCGCTCATCGCAGCATCCACATGGAGCCACAAATTGTGTGCGCGACAGATGCGCGCAATGTCTTCGACGGGGTCCATGGCATTGACACCAGTGGTACCGACGGTGGCCGAGACAAACGCTGGAAGGTGCCCAAGAGCGCGATCGCGAGCGACCTCCGCTTCCAAGAGTTCGACGCGCATCGCACCGGTTGCGTCGACTGGAATGAGCCGCACAAAATCCTTACCGATACCGGCAAGACGCGCAGCTTTCTCAATCGACGAATGGGCTTGATCACTCGTGTAGGCGACCATCGATCGACCAAATGCTCCAACTCCACGCGCGTCGGTCGCAAATGCGCTGGCGCGTTCACGGGCCGCCACGAGTGCGACAAGCGCCGCAGAGCTTGCTGTGTCCTGCAGCACACCGCCGCCGGCGCCTGATGAGAGAAAGCGCTCTGGAAGTGCCATCGCGTGCACGAGCCAATCCAAGACATGCGTTTCGATTTCGGTGCACGCTGGGCTTGTCGACCACAACATGCCTTGTACACCGAGCCCCGCGCTCGCAAGTTCGCCGAGAATCGATTCGTAACTTGAGTTCGCTGGGAAATACGCGAACCAACCAGGATGCTGCCAGTGCACGATGCCCGGCATCACGATGGTGTCAAGATCAGCCAAAATCCGCGTGATCGGTTCGCCATGCTCTGGCGCATGCGTTGGAATTTTTGCGCGAATCGCACCTGGATGCGGCAGTTGTGCAACAGGTCGTGATGCGATGGTTTCACGGTAGTCCGCAATCCAATCGATGAGTGCATGGCCAGCGCGGCGAAAGGTTTCAGCGTTGAGCGGGTGGTGCTGCGAAGTTGGCGACTCGTCGTGCGACGGCATAGGAGGGAAGCGTAGCGGTCGTGGTACCTTTCGCCCATGCGGAATTCCTCTCTGCCGCCGCGAGATGTCGAGCCAGCGTTGCAAACACCGCGGCTCGTACTTCGGCCGATGCACGAGGCGGATATCGACGCCACGGTTTCCGCGCTCGGCGATTTCGAAGTTTCAAGGCATCTCGCGCGCGTTCCGCATCCGTACACCGAGCACGATGCACGAGTATTTCTCAAGATTGTGGAGCGTGGCCGCGCGGAGGGCGCGATGGTCCATTTCATGATTGTGCCACGCACGGAACGAACGCCGATTGGTGCCATCGGGCTTCATCAAGACATGCAAAGTCGTCGCGCAGAGGTGGGCTACTGGATCGCGCGCGAGCACTGGGGGCGTGGATACGCACGCGAGGCACTCGCGGAGGTTGTTCGATACGCGTTCTTCGCAAGAGCGTCCACCAGCAACATCCCCACCATCAACATACTGGAAGCGAAAGCGCTCGAAACGAACCGAGCATCGATACGGGTGCTTGAAGCGTGTGGGTTTCTCGATGTCGGCGCCGTTGATTGCGCTTCGCTTGCGACGGGGACAACAAGTCCAGCGCGGCAGTTCGAATTGCGCGCGGAGTGATGGCGATGAACGAATGGTGCATTCGACGACGCGCTCAAGCCCCGACAAGTTCGCGATCAACTTCCGTCGCGAGTTCTTTCATCAGCGCGCTTGAGAGTTCAAAGCGAAGCCCCGCGGTCGCGAACAACTCTGGCAGTGGACGCGAGCCGCCGAGCGCGAGTCCCTTGCGATAATTTTCCAACGCTTTCACTGCGTCTCGTCGGGCATTGAGCCACATCTGCATCGCGCCTGTTTCCGCGATGCCGTACTCGATGTAGTAGAAGGGCATGCCGAACAGATGCAGTTGGCGTTGCCACTGCGCATCGCGCGCCTCTTCACAACCTTCCCACGAAACATCGTTGCCGAATCGCTTCATCAGGGCGCGCCACGCGTCGGTGCGTTGCGTGCGCGTGTGTCCGGGATTCGTGTAGATCCAATGTTGGAACGCATCGATTGTTGCGATCCAAGTCATGATCGTCGGGAATTTCTCCAGTCGTTCGCGCAACGCGCGGCGGCATTCATCGTCGGAGTAAAACTCACCGTGGTAGGGAAGCGTGAGAAGTTCCATCGACATCGACGCAACTTCCGCGAATTCTGTGGGCGAATTGCGATACTCAACAAGCGGATCTTCCTTCGACAGAATCGAGTGGAACGCGTGGCCCGCTTCGTGGACCATGGTCACGAGATCGCGGTGCATGCCCGCTGCGTTCATAAAGATAAATGGCTGCCGCGAGTGTTGGCGCTGATACTGATAGCCGCCTGGAGCCTTGCCTGGCCGTGACTCAAGGTCAAGGCAATCGCCCTCGCGCATCGTGTCGAACATGTCGCCAAGCCCGCTTCCCATGGCGTGGAACATGCGCGAGCATCCATCGATCAACTGCTGCGCGTTCTCGAACGGACGCAGTGGCTTGCGGCCCTTCACATCCACAGCGAGATCCCATGGACGCAGCGGGTTTGCGGCAATCTCGCGAGCGCGTTCAGCGTCAAGGCGTCGTTGGATCGGCACGAGATGCGCTTCAATCGCGCTGTGCATCGACATGCAGTCGGCCGGCGTGTAATCAAAGCGCTTGAAGCGTCGATGTTGGAAATCGCGGAAATTATCGAAGCCAGCGTTGAGCGCGATGTTGTGCCGCAGCGCGAGCATCTTGTCATAGATTTCATCGATGGCGTCGCGGTCTTCGAGTCGCCGCGCTGCGATGGCTTTCCATGCGCGTTCGCGAAGCGCGCGATCAGTTTCCTCCAAAAAACGAGCCATTTGCGGCATGGTACGCGTTTGTCCATCAAACTCGACAGTCATTCGACCAATGGTTTGGTTGTACTTCTGATCAAGTTCTGCCAGTTCGGTTTCGAGCGGGATGTTGGTTTCGCGGAAGAGTTCGATATCAACGCGCAATCCGCGCAGCAGCACTTCGTATCGCGCCTTCGGAAGCGCATCCGCGGAGGCACTTGTCGCAATCTTTCGATCGAGTTCGCTCGAAATCGGCTTGAGCTTCGGCTCGACATAGCGCACGAATCCGAGGAATGCGGCTTCTGCAGCCTTGTCCTCTGTGTTGCGCGTTGTGGCGATGTAGAGGTTTGCCTGCTTCTCCGCGACCAGCGCGTCAAGATCACTGCGGTCAAAGATCAGTTGCTCAAGTTCATCCGCGTTGGTGATGGGGCGGTCGAGGAGTTCACGGTAGTGCGGTTCGACTGCAGCGAATTGGGAAGCGTCGAGATGTGCCGGAGCGTACGCGCGGGGGGTTGCCATAGTCCGTGAAAGATACCGCGGCCAATGCGGAACCGCGCTATTCTCAGGGAATGCCCTCTGTTGTTCATGCCTTTGCACCTGCCAAGGTGAATCTCGCGCTTTCGGTCGGTTCGCCCGATGCGTCGGGCATGCACCCAATTTCTTCCCTGATGGCCACCTGTGCCTTTGGCGATGATCTCGAGGTCAAGCGATTGCTTCCCGATCGCTTCTCGCGCTACTCGATCGATTGGCACAAAGAGGCGCGACGCCGAACCGACATCGATTGGCCAATTCGCAAAGACCTCGCTGTACGCGCGCACCTGATGTTGGAGGCGCGCCTTGGCCGAGAACTTCCGGTCCAACTCAAACTTGAGAAACGCATTCCGGTCGGTGGCGGACTCGGCGGAGGTTCGTCGAATGGTGCAGCCATGTTGCGTGCACTCGACGCGCTCTTTGAGCTCAATCTTCGCGCTGAGTTTCTTGAGTCGATTTCGCGTGAACTCGGAAGCGATGTGCCTTTTCTCGTTCGTGGGGGACACGCGATCGTTGAGGGTACTGGCGAGACACTCGAGCGCATCGATGGAACCGACACGCATCTTGTGTTGGTGTTTCCCGAGATCTCGTGTCCGACTGGCGCCGTGTATCGCTCGTTTGACGCGCTTCGTCCCAACGCGCAACTCGCATCGTCGCGTGTGCGCGCACTTGCGAGCGAGCGCATCGCGCCGCACACACCTTTCAATGACCTCGCGGACGCCGCCTACGCCGTCGCGCCGGCACTCGTGGAGGCGCGCCGCTCCATCGAATCGATTGCGGAGTTACCTGTACATGTGAGCGGATCCGGCTCGACGCTCTTTGTCGTGTGCGACTCCGATATTCATGCGGAAGCGCTTGCTGGCGCCATTGAAATGCGCGCGCATCTTCCAGCCGTCGCAACGCGCACCGTGCCTCCGAAGAACGAGTTGGTCGACGGCGCGCCGCGCATCGCGCGCGAGCATCACGCGCGACACGATCACGATGAGTGAGTGATGAAGCGCGATGGATGCGCGCACTGCAACTCGTCCGCAAGAGGAGAAGCCATGACAACAAGTCCGACCTTGGACCTGAAATCGCACATCATGAAGCGCATCCTCCGTGTCGCAGCGCGTGTTGTCATGATCGCATCGGTTGTGATGGGTATCGGTTTTCTTGCAGGCTCAGCTGTCGTCTTGTGGCGCACCAACAGATGGCACGCAACATCTGCCACAGCGCTTGGCACCGTTCTTGCGCAATCGTTGAGTCACTCTTCAGGAATGAAACCATCGAACGCGAGCGCGCGTCGTACCACAGCCGCGTCACGGCCCACGCGCGCCGAAGTTGTCGAATTTGCCACGCCTGACGGAGTACGCCATGAGTTTCGTTCGCGCATCAGTTCGTCCGATCCGTTCGAGGTCGGCGCGAGCGTTCCCGTTCGCTACAACCCAGCCGACCCGAGCGATGCAACCATCGATACATGGTTCCGACTGTGGGGATTCCCGCTGATCTTCATGGTCGCGGGCGTGCTTGAGATCGTGGTTGGTATCGGGTTCATGGCCGTCGCGCACCGCGTCAGCGCATAGACTATCGCCCCATGCTCTGGCAGCCGTCACTTCCTGAACGCTATCTCAACGCAACCGAGACAGACCTCGCGCGTGCGATCGCTACGCGGAGAGCGGAACTCGGCTCGAAACTGCTCATTCTTGGTCACCACTACCAGCAAGACGCTGTGATCCAACACGCGGATCTCATCGGCGACAGTTTGAAACTCTCACAATTGGCAGCTGCGGAGGCGCCGAGGCGTGGCGCGAAGTACATCGTCTTCTGCGGTGTGCATTTTATGGCCGAGACTGCAGACATTCTCACCTCAGACGATGTCGAAGTCATGCTGCCCGATCTTTCTGCGGGCTGCTCGATGGCGGATATGGCCGCGTATGACGACACGGTGGACGCATGGGAGTCGATCCAATCCGCGATCCGCGCCTCTGGGCGCAACCAACGCGTGATTCCGATCACCTATGTGAATTCGACTGCAGCGATCAAGGCCTTCGTCGGACAACACGGCGGCGCGTGCTGTACAAGTTCGAATGCGATGCGCGTCTTCGAGTGGGCGCTTGCTGGTGGCGACTCGCCGACACGCCGCGGTTCGCGAGGTGATGCTGAAGAAATCAAGATTCTCTTCTTGCCCGACCAGCACCTCGGACGGAACACGGCGAAGCGGCACGGTTTGGTGACAGAGGTCGATGCAGCGGCCTCGGGGCGCCGCGCGCCTGCTCAAACGGCGCTGTGGAATCCGAAACTTGATGACGGCGGACTTTCGCCTGAAGAGATCGTCGATGCCAAAGTGTTGCTTTGGGCCGGCCACTGCAGTGTGCACAAATTGTTCCGCCCTGAACATGTCGCAGCAGCGCGC
Organism: Limnohabitans sp.; assembly: GCA_030054275.1. Lineage (GTDB taxonomy): Bacteria > Planctomycetota > Phycisphaerae > Phycisphaerales > SM1A02 > QWPT01. The sequence continues at coordinate 11,023 of JASGCF010000008.1, forward strand.
AAAGACGGTCGCACGGTGCTCGTGCACCCAGAGTGTGCGCAGGAAGTTGTCGACATCGCGGATCTTGCTGGCTCGACCGAGTACATCATCGATGAAATCGCGCGCGCGGAGGCTGGTTCGCGTTGGGCCGTCGGCACAGAAGTGCACCTCGTCAACCGCATCGCGCAACGCGCGCAAGAGCGCAGCGTCGATGTGAGCATTTTGAGCGACTGTCAGTGCCTGTGCACGACGATGTATCGCATCGACCAAGCACACCTCTCGTGGTGCCTTGATCACCTTGCAGCGGGCAAAGTGGTGAATCGTATTTCCGTACATCCCGACGCGAAGAAGTTCGCGAAACTGGCACTTGAGCGCATGCTGGCACTCGCGCCAACGAAGTCGGCACACGCCACCGCAGTGGATTGAGTGTGACCTGCCGTGCGGGGCATTTCCCTTCGCACAAGTATGCGGAATGCGTCTTGTAGCAGCAGCGACCATTCCGCTGCGCTGCCTTCGTCGCTATTGTCACGCCCCGCAAATGTGCGCGGTATCGCAAACAGAAAGTGATCGGCCATGAAGATCTTCCAACGGAAGTTTGTCAAAGTTCTGCTCGCGCTTCTCTTGCTTGCTGCGTGCGCGGTGCTTCTCGCGCCGACCATGCTGTCGGGCTATGTCCGCGGGGTTGTGGAGCGTGAGATTGGCGCACGCGTGGATGGCGATGTTCGTGTTGCGAGCGTCGATCTCGGTTGGGGCGGGCCACAGCGATTGCAGGGCCTCCAAGTTGATGGCGGCAGCGAACGCGGCTCGGTGCGCCTTGATGCAGAAATTACCCAAGGTTTGTGGACGCTCGCAACGGGAAGCGCGGTCGATGTTCGACTCGCAGGCAATGTGACATCTGCAGTAGATCGAGACGGCTCCATCGGGCTCCTGAAGTTGGTTCGCAGCGCACCGTCGACGACTACGGAACAAACGCCACCAGCATCCGCAACACCCAACGCAAAGGCAACAAGTCTTCTTGGCGGGCGACGCGTCACCGTTGAGTTGTCTGCGATCGATCTGAAGGCGACGAGCAATGGCGCGCCGCTCTACGCGATCGAAGGGTTGACGGGTTCGATTGGGCTTTCGGAGAGCGCGCAGGCCACCGCTGAGACTGCAAAGACGCTGGCGCTGGACGCAACAGGAAAACTCACGGCGAAGACCGTTGTGCATGCGCCTCGCGGTGTGACGGAAGGAGCTGCGAATCTCTTGTGTGACGCGCATCTTCCGCGTGCAGCGGATGGCTCGTTCGATGTGCTGCAACTCACAGGAAAGGTCACCGTCGAAGCGAACAATCTGCCACTCCCAGGAAGCGTTGGCGACCTTGTTGTCGAACGCTTGCAGTTGCGTGGTGAAAAGGACGCGCGCGCTTCCAAACTTGTTGTGGATGCCGCAGCGCGCGTCGATGGCGGTGCTCCTTCGACCGTGTCCATTGATCTTGCGACTGGCGAGCTCTTTGATGAAACCGGCGCATTCAAACCGGATCTTGAGGCGTTGCGAGCGAAGGTCGATGTGCGTGCGCTACCGCTCGCTTCCTTCTCTCCGTACATGCGACCGATCGGTGGCGTTGCGATTGATCTTGCCAAAGATCTCGGAGACACCGCAGAGATCTCTCTTGTCAAAGGCGAGGGAAAGACAACAGAGGTGAAGTTCGACACGCGTCGCGCCAAACTCGCACTACGCGGCGAGTTCGACCATGACGCTCAGTCGTTCACCAATGGCGAACTTGCTGCAAGTGTTTCTGCGCGGCCCGAACTGTTACAAGCATTCGGGCTTGATGCACAATCGCCGCTTGTTGCAGTTGTCGAAGGCGACACGCTGACATGGCGTGTTCCGGCAATGAACATGCCGATCCATGAAGCGTTGCGCGGCAAGTTGACGGCGAAACTTGCTGCGCCGTTCGTGTGGGGCGGATTGAGGGAAGGGAACTTGGCGCAGATTCCAGTGCGTGTTGAGCAGTGCACGCTTGCTGTGGATCGTGCCGAAAACGCGCCGACAGCTCGCGCCTCGCTTGCTCTCTCGGCGAAGTACGCGACCGATGGCGCCGTGCAATTGTCATCCGCGGGCACCTTTGACCCGTCAACCAACGCGATTGCAAATGGAACCATCGATGCGACGCTCGGACTTGACCGCGTGACGCTTGAACGCCTGACGAATGGCGCCATCCGACTTGGAACTCGAGATCGCACGACGCTGCGCGTCAACGCGCCATCGTTCAGTTGGTCGAGTGCAGCGGGCGTTGCGGGGAATGCGCGCGTCGCAGTCGATGGCCCATTGATGCTTGCCGGTGGTGCCGCTTCGACGACGCAGTCCATGGAAGTTCGCGAACTGCTTGCGGACATCACGCTTCCACAAGCACTTCCACAAGCACTTTCACGAGAACTTCCGCAAGCGGGTGCGCAACCAGTGCTCGGAAATCTCGCGCTTACAGCGAAGGTCGACGGAGCGCAGGCGCGCGTGGAGCAGAAATTTGCGCGGATTCCGCGTGATTTCTCAGATCCAGCGTCGCTCGGGCTCGCAGGCCTTGTTGATGTGCGCGGGATGGACCCCGCGTTCATCGCGCGTCTCGCGCCAGCCACAAGCGATGCCATCGGCGCCTTGGGTGACGGGCCCATCGATGTCCGCATCAACAATGCGACCGATGCGGGTGCGTTGACTGCGCAATGTGAGCTTTCCGCCGCTCTCGTGAAGGCAAAGGCATCGGTGCGTGCGACGAAGGACGCGCTTGCGTTTTCAAAGACAACGGTTGATGCCAGCGTTTCTCGTGAGATGCTTGCGCTTGCGCGACTTCCAGAGACGATCGACATCGATCCAGGTGCGAAGGTGCTCTTGGACATTCCAACGCTCGCGTTGTCGCGCGGACCAGAAGGTTGGCAGCCATCGGGCGATCTTGCGCTGAAAGCGTCCTTCGCAAATCTTGTCATCCGGCGCGCACCGGGACTCGCTGCACCCTTGGCGCTTGCGCGCGTCGATGCGGATGCGACCTACGGCATGCGCACGGAACGCGCCACAGCGAAGGGCAATCTCACCCTTGGATCGCGCGGTTCAGACGGCACGATCGATTTTGATTTGGTCTGGAAAAAGCCAGTCGAAGCGAAGTTGTTCGCTGGAGTTGAAGGGTCGCTTTCCGCGACGAAACTTGATGTGGCTCGTCTTGAGCCAATTCTCGGCTTTGAGCAGGGAACACTTGCTGGTGCTGTCGGAGGTACTGGCTCGCTGTCGGTTGAGTGCAGTGAACGCGACACCGCGCGCGCCAAGGTTCGTGCTGAATTTCCCAAAGCGCGCGGCACGGTTGATCTTGCCGTCGAGGAGTCCAAGAGTGGGCGCATCGCGCGCGCAACGGCAGATGTTCGTACGCAACTTGCTGCAGATGTGGTCGCACGCATGGCGGGACTCGGCGCAGACCAATCGCGGCGTGTCACGAAGCCGGTCGATGTAGCGTTTGTGATGACCGAGTGTGTTGTGCCGTTGTCACGCGAACTCAAGCCTGATCTTGCAGCGACGACTCTCTCTGGAACTGGGACGCTTTCGCCTCTTGTTCTTGAATTGGCAGAGAAAGACGGCACGCGCACATCGATCAGCACCAGCGCGCTTTCTATCGCTCTTCAATCGAAAGCCCTGGCGGATGAAATTGTCTTGCGTGTCGCGTCACAACGCGCTTCGGAGAAGTCTGTTGAAGGAACGCTTGAGATGAACGCGAAAGTTCGAGGCGCCATCGCGCGAACCGCGGGCGCGCAAGCGTCACCGCAGGTCGATGCAACGGTGTTCGCATCGAAGTTTCCAACTTCGGCGTTGGACGCGTTCGCTGGTACAGGCGGATCACTGGCGAGGGCGCTTGGCGATGCGATGGATCTCGACCTTGCGGCTGTTGGTCTTTCCAAAGAGCGCGGCTCTATGAAGGCGCTTGTTTCTTCAGAGTTCGCAAAAATCGACATGCCAGAAGTTGCGATTGCTGATGGTTTCGCGCGCATTTCCGCGGCGAAGCCGATGACAGCGACGCTCACACTGTCACAACCTATTCGCGAACAGATCCTCGCTCCGATCCATCAAATCTTCGCGGATATCTCGGCAGGTGCGCCAGCGCGCTTCACAGTCACAAATCTGATGTGGCCAATGGATGGCGACAAGCGCAAACTCGATGGTGCATTCACGCTTGAGACCGGCGATGTGAAACTCGTGAACTCGGGCCTGCTTTCTTGGATTTTGTCTGTGGCGCAAGCCGGACTCGGCGGCGCCGGCGCTCCAACTGGGTTCGACGCTTTCATCGAACCGTTGCGCGCGAACATCACGAAAGGTCGGCTGACCTATCGCGACTTCGCACTTCGGGCTGGAAAAACCGCGCAGGGCACATGGAAGAACTCGCTTGTTTTCACGGGCGATATCGATCTCGGAGCAACGCCGATGCGCGTCGATGCGATCACGACGGGAGTTCCACTCTCGGACGCCGGAAACTGGTCGAGCGAGGCGCGTCGCTTGTTTGATTCGATCGGAACTGTGAGCCCCGAACTTCTCAAGAGTTTGATTGTCGGCGTGAAACTCTCTGGTCCGCTGTACGACGCGCAAGGGCGCCCCGCGAAACTCAGCACATCGCTTGCGCTGCCCGATCTCGGTGATGTGTTGAAGCGCGACCCCAGCGCAGTGATCGAAGGGATCGGTGGCATCATCGATGCCTTCCGTAAGAAAGACAAAAAGTAGCGCAGGGGCGCGAACGCGCGCGGCCGACCAGATGTCACATCGGCTTTTCGCCGACGGTCTCGTCGTACACCTGCAGGAGTTTCGTCTTGTCGAAGATGAGCTCTTGGCGCGACAGGCCAGTCACTTCGTAGTGCGGTGTGAGTTCAATCGCGTCGCACGGGCAAGCTTCTTCGCACATGCCGCAGTAGATACAACGCAGTTCATCGATATCGAACTGCTTCGGATACTTCTCGCGATCGTCCCACGGGCTTTCGTCGGCGACGATGTGAATGCACTTTGCTGGGCACGCCGTCGCGCACATGAAGCACGCGACGCAGCGCACGCGACCGTCTTCGTCTTTGTTGAGACGATGGACGCCGCGGAAGTACGGGCGATACTGACCACCCTCTTCGACCGGACGGTCATCGCGCTTCATCTCTGGATACTGCAACACCCAGATGTTCTTCTTGTTCGAGCCGCCGCGGCCGATGTTCTCGAAGCAGTGACGCAGCGTTGTACCGAGTCCTTTGAAGATGGAAGGGAGGAACAACGCCTCGCCGCGGGTGAGGCGGGTGGGGGTCACATCGATGACTTCTTCGTCGCGGATCGCCATGGGGTCGAGATGGTACGGTGCGGGCATGATCGACGAAAGCGGCCAGCGCACAGAACAGCATTCTGGCGACGCGAAAGCACAACAATCGGACGCGCGCCAGAACTCCAGCGCGCGGCGACGGGCCTTCTTCACATCGGTCGACGCGTCGCTCTTGGGACTTGGGTCGCAAATGATGAGCGAAGTCGTGGCAGGCGTGTTGCTTGGCTACGGCCTTGACTACCTGTTGGGCACGAAAAACCGTTGGATTGTGGTCGGCTCGATTGCGGGCATCGCGGTGGCGATGGTGACGGTTTTCCGACTCGCGCTGAAACAGCAGCCGCAGCGGCCGGCGCGACCGGGGGCGCGTCACAACACGAAAGTCGGTATCGAATCAGCCGACAAACCCCCGCAGAAGGCCGCCGATTCCGGCTCATCCACGACCGAAGGATCAGACACATGACGGATGAATCTCTCGCACGCACGCCGGCCCAGTTGCCCGACTACCCGATCGCACGACTCTTGACCGTGCACATTGCTGCAGGTGCAGGGCTTGTGATCCTTTGGGCTCTTGTCCATCAAGGTTGGAACTTCGCCCCGGGCGTCTACAAGGGTGTTCTTCTCGGACTTTGCGCCGCAACGGCGGCTCACCTGCTCGGCACCCTGATCGGTGCTGTCTTGACCCCAGGGAAGGGACTTGCAGCCGCCTATCTCGCTTCGACGGTTGCGCGCTTCATGCTCACACCGATTTTGGCACTCTCGTTATACTTTCTCCTCCTCGCGGAGGCCCGACCAGTCCTGATTGGGTCGCTCGCTGGGTATCTCCTCATCCTTGTTGCGGACATCGTGACGATGATGAGAGTGATGCAGTCGACGACGCGTGCAGTGTCTTCGGTTGGCGGTCGGGCGACAGGCAATACCTGAAGCCGACAGATGTGGATGGCAGCGAAGCAACCGTTGGGTTGTGGTGTTGTCGAGAGTCATGCGACTACTTCGTGAAGGTTTTCACGAAAGCCGCTGTGGAGTTCCAGAGGCGTTCGAATTCAGCAGGAATTTGGGCTCAACTTGGAATCCCACGCGGCACCGATGGGTGGTCGCGCAAGTGAGTGAAGTGCATTCTCAAGAGTTTCCGCATGAACCTTGGTCTGAGCATTCTTTCGATCGTTGATCTCGCGCCGTCGCTGCTTGCGGCTGGCGGTAACCCGATCGACCATGTCGTTGATAAGGACATCCATGGCTTTGCCGTTGGCGAGTACAAGGTCGCGCTGAGCGCGATTTCGTTGGTCGTCGGTGCTGTGCTGGTGTTCATCGTGCTTTCGATGGCTGCCAAGCGCATTGAAACTGGTCCAGCCAGCGCAGGCACCGATCGCTACATCACGAAGGGGCGCATTGCGCAAATCGTTGAAGTGATCGTTCAAGGACTTCGTGACGGCGTGTTGCAGCCACTGCTCGGGAAGGAAACGACTGCACGCTTCCTGCCGTTCTTGCTCACGATGTTCTTCTTCATCCTCATGCTGAACCTGTTTGGCATGATCCCGTTCATGGATATCCAAGAGTTCGTCTTTACGATCTTGGGTCATGAGCACACGCTTGCATCGGGCGAGACGCCAGTGTGGTTCGGCGGCACCGCGACTGCGAGCATCGCTGTCACGGCTGGCCTCGCAACCCTGAGTTTCTTCGCGATCCTCTACCAAGGCTTCCGTGATCTGGGCGTCAAGGGTTTCATCGAGCACATGGCTGGCGGCAAGGATCTCCTCTACGGCCCGCTCATGTTGAAGGCCGTTGTGCCGATCATGCTCGTGGTTGAGATCCTCGGTCTCTTCATCAAGCCAGCAGCGCTTTCGATTCGTCTCTTCGCGAACATGGTGGCAGGGCACACGCTGCTCGCCACATTGCTTGGCTTCGGCGCACTTGCCTACAGCGCGAAGGGTTGGGGCCTTGCGGTTCCGGTGTCCGCGGTATCGGTTGTCGCAGCGATTGCGATTTCTGTGCTGGAACTCTTCGTCGCGTTCCTGCAAGCCTTCGTCTTTATGTTCTTGACCGCGGTGTTCATCGGCATGATGAGCCACCACGGCGATCACGATCATGACCATGCGCACGACCATGATCATGCGCATGGCCACGGTGCGCACGCGCACTGAACAAACCAATCCGGGCCCGTGGGAGGCCCGGCTGAATGATTCCCATCCTTCAACCGGCGCGTCCCACAGCGTCCGAGCAAAGACCAAACCTATTTGGAGCACAGTCAGCAATGAGCAAGTTCTCGAAGATCGTTCCGTTCGCAGCCCTCGCAGCCTTTATCGCAGCTCCGGCCTTTGGTGCCGATCCTGAAGCCACCGCCGCAGCAGGCGCTGGCATGACCAAGGGTCTCGCAGCAATCGGCGCGTCGCTTGGCGCCATCGGCGCGGGCATGGGCATCGGTCGCATCGGTGGCTCGGCCGTCGAAGCAACCGCTCGTCAGCCAGAAGCTGCATCGACCATTCAGACCCAGATGATCCTCACCGCAGCGCTCATCGAAGGCGTCGCGCTCTTCGCGGTCGTTGTCGGTCTGCTTGCTGTGCTCGGTTGATCTGCATCGGTTGATCCGATTCGGTTCACAACCGTCGCAAGACAGTGAAACACCCGGTCGGAGCGGGGAAACCCGCTTCGACCGATTCGCCCGCGCCGCGTCAACGCGTTCCGGGCAGCCAGTTTGAGTTTGCACCAGTTCCCGCTCGAAATCGAGCCAACACCATGACCAACGCGCTCACTCTTCTCCCAGTCACGCTCGCAGCCGAAGGCGGCGCTGTGAATCCGCTCGCGTTCAAGTTGCTCTCTTACGGCACCGCGATTGTGGTGACCCTTGGCCTCTTCTTGCTTCTTTCGAAGCTCGTGTGGCCGAAGATCATCGCCGGTCTCGATGAACGCTACGAGAAGATCAAGAGCGAGATCGACGCAGCCGAGAAGGCGCGCCACGAAGCGCAATCGGCGCAGAAGAAGTTCGAAGAGAAGTTGCAGCAGGCTCAAGCCGAGGCAGCTGCGACCATCGCGGCTGCGCAAGCGACGGCGCGAAAGGTTGCCGACGAACTTCGCGCGAAGAACGACGCGGAACTCTCTGACATGAAGGCGCGCGCGATCGCCGACATCGAAAGCGCAAAGCAAGCCGCCGTGAAGGACATCAACGACCACGCGGTCGCGCTCGCAACCACGATGGCGTCGAAGATTCTTCGTCGTGAAGTCGGCGCAGGCGATCAATCGCGACTTGTCTCTGAGAGCCTCGCTGAACTTTCGCGCGCCCGTAACTGAGTTCCTTTACGACTGACCGAGCGTCATACGATGGCAACCACCAAGAACATCGACGAAATCGCAAGCGTGTACGCGCAGAGCCTTCTTGAGGTCTGCGATCGGCACGGTGGCAACGCGACGGCGGAGTCGTGCGCCGCGGAACTGCGTGAATTCGCCGAAATCGTGCGCGCCGACAAGCGCTTCGCGGAATTCCTGAAGACTCCGATCCTCGGCAACGACAAGCGTCGCTCTGCACTCGATCGGATCGTGAAGGGCCGCGTGTCGGATCTCGTCTATCGCTTTCTGAATGTGGTTGCCGCGCATGGTCGCGCTGGCCGCATTGCTGACATCGCCGACGCCTTCGACGCGCTCTTGCAAGAGCGCCTCGGTCGCATCGAAGTCGACATGTTCACGGTCGACGGCCGCGCGTCCGACGAAGTCATCGCGACCGTGAAGGCTCGCGTGAAAGACGCCTTCGCGAAGGACGCGGTGCTGCACCAGTACAGCGATCCAAACATGATCGGCGGCGTCAAACTGCGCATCGGTGATCAACTCATCGATGGCTCGGTGGCGACGCAACTTCGCAACATGCATGAAACCGTCGCGAGCCGCGGAACCACGCGAATTCGCTCGCGAGTTGGCGACTTCCTCACCTGAACTCTTCCATTCAAACACATCAACCAGATGAACAGACTTCTCTTCTCGGGCTGAACGCCCGGCCGAGAGACGACAACTGAGACGACTACAACGAGGACACATCCGTGAAGATCAAGAGCGACGAGATCACGACAGTCATCCGCCAGGAAATCGAGCAGTACTCGGGCAAACTCGAGATCTCCGAAGTCGGCCAAGTGGTCGAAGTCGGTGACGGTATTGCCCGCGTGTACGGCCTTTCAAAGGCGATGGCGGGCGAACTCATCGAGTTCCAGGGCTCCGGCGGCAAGGTCATGGGCCAGGTGATGAACCTTGAACTCGACACCGTCGGCTGCGTGCTTTACGGCGACGCGACCTCGATTCGCGAAGGCGCCACCGCACGCGCGACCGGCAACCTTCTCGAAGTGCCAGTCGGTCCAGAACTCCTCGGTCGCGTCGTCGACCCACTCGGCAACGCGATTGACGGTGGCCCAGCGATCAACGCATCGGGTCGCCAGAAGGTCGACATCGTTGCTCCTGGCATCGCTGCGCGTCAGCCGGTGAAGGAACCGCTCCAGTTCGGTATCAAGGCTGTTGACTCGATGGTTCCCGTCGGTCGTGGTCAGCGCGAACTCGTGATCGGTGACCGTAAGACGGGTAAGACCGCCGTCTGCCTCGACGCGATCATCAACCAGAAGCAGTACTGGGGTACGCCAGATGCCGTGGTGTGCATCTATGTCGCCGTCGGCCAGAAGGACTCGACCGTGGCGGGCGTCGTCGAAACGCTTCGCAAGAACGGCGCACTCGACTACACGATCGTGGTTGTCGCAGGCGCGTCGGCCGCTGCGCCGCTCCAGTACATCGCTCCGTACGCGGGTTGCGCGATGGGCGAGTACTTCATGTGGCAGGGTAAGAACGAAGGGAAGGACGGCAAGTCGCCGAAGCACGTGCTCTGCGTCTACGACGACTTGTCGAAGCAAGCCGTTGCGTACCGCGAACTCTCGCTCCTCCTCCGTCGTCCGCCAGGCCGCGAAGCGTACCCCGGCGACGTCTTCTACTTGCACTCCCGTCTTCTCGAGCGCGCAACGAAGCTCTCGAACGAGAACGGTGGCGGTTCGCTCACCGCGCTCCCAATCATCGAGACGCAGGAAGGCGACGTGTCGGCGTACATCCCGACGAACGTCATCTCGATTACCGACGGCCAGATCTACCTCCAGCCGGAACTCTTCTCGGCCGGTATTCGTCCCGCCATCAATGTGGGTATCTCGGTGTCGCGCGTCGGTGGTAACGCGCAGATCAAGGCAATGAAGGAAGTCGCAGGCTCGCTGCGTCTTGACCTCGCTGCGTACCGTGAACTCGAAGCGTTTGCGCAGCTCGGTACGGATCTCGACCCGGCGTCGAAGCGTCAGCTCGACCGCGGCGCACGCATGGTCGAACTGTTGAAGCAAGGCCAGTACGGTCCATTCGATGTCATCGATCAGTGCATCTCGATCTTCGCGGCGAGCAAGGGCTTCCTCGACGATGTTCCGGTGCCGGCCGTTGGCAAGTTCGAAACTGGCATCCTCGAGTACTTCAAGACGCAGAAGAAGGATCTCCGTGACAAGCTTGTTGCGTCGAAGTCCTTCAAGGGCATCGAAGACGAATTCAAGGCGGCGGTCGGTGCGTATAAGGCCGCGTTTCGTGCTTGAGCGTTCGCGAGTTGCGGGCGGCTGAAGCTTCGCTTCAGGTGCCCGCTTCGCTCACTTTGGCGTGATTCTCGCCAAAGGTCGCCGCCGCAGCGGCGACCGCGAAAGCCACGTCTGCTTCGCAACCTGCTCGCTTTGGCGGGTAGGACGCGAGGAACACACATGATCTCACGCCGCGCGAGGCACTCGCGCGGCGTGTTTCTTTGCGCGCACTTTGCGTGCGAGTCGCCGGTGGGCGAAGCCCGTCGAGTTGGTTGTGGAGTACGAACCAATCGCCGACGGGCAAAGCCCGTCGGGTGCCACGCGGCCGCGAACTTGCGTGGCATCGCCGCGCGAGTGAGTGGCGGTGCTGACTTGATGTCCAAGTGTCACCCTTCGCCGAGCGCAGCGAGGCGGTCTTGACAACACACACGACACACGACAAACGACACACGACACGAGCACCGTTTCGCTCTCTGTGCAGTTCAGGCCCTTCGCGCGTTGCGCTCACGCCATCGTCGCGAGGCCTTCTTCAAGTGGCACGCGCGCGGTGAAACCAAGCAACTCTCTCGCACGAGCGACCGTCGCGACGCTGTGGCGCACTTCGCCTGCTCGCGCCGGTTGAAAGTCGAGTTTCGCTGGTTTCTCAAGCACGCGACCGATGGTCTCGGCAAGTTCGCGAATCGAAGTCGCGCGACCGGTACCAACATTGACGACCGCGCCGCCAAGCCGCGCAGGTGCGTCGATCGCAGCGATCACGGCGCGCGCGGCGTCGCTCACATGTACGAAGTCGCGCGTCTGTTCGCCGTCGCCGAAAATCGTGGCGGGCAGCCTAGACGCGATGCGCGTCATGAATCGTGGAATCACCGCCGCGTACGCGTTGTTCGGATCTTGTCGCGTGCCGTACACATTGAAGAATCGAAGTGCGGCGGTGTCGGGCGCGCCTGGCTCCTGCGCAAGCGTGCGCAACATCCGCTCGCACTCGACTTTCGTCGCACCGTACGGCGACATCGGACGCGGCTCCATCGCTTCGTCGTGCGGGGCATCGTGATCGCCATACGCACTTGAACTTGCAGCGAAGACGATGCGCGCGACACCCGCGCGATGCGCTTCGGCAACGAGTGTCGCCGTTCCGCCGACATTGACGCGTCGATACAAATCCTCGGCGGCCATACTCTCAGCGACACTTGATCGCGCTGCGAGATGCGCGATGGCAGATACGCCGTCAACCGCGCGCGCAACCGCAGCGCGCGATTCGATCGAGCCTTCGACCACCACGATCGAACTCCACGCGCGTGCGAGATTCCCGGCGTTTCCACTGGAAAAATCATCAAGGACGCGCACGCGGCGGCCGTGCGTCACCAGTGCTTCGCACAAGTGCGAGCCGATGAAGCCAGCGCCGCCTGTGACGAGAACGACGCCACTCATGCGATCTGCTCCGTGGTGGATCGCGTGATGGTGCACGCGAGCACTTCGAGTGCTGCATGTACGCCGCGGGCAGTCATCGCTGCGTCCATCGATGGACCGCCGCGTGCAGCTGCTTGCTCAGGGAGTTGCGGAATGTGGACGAAGCCAGCAGCGGCACATGATGCGCCGTCGAGCAGCCGGAACATGAGTTCGTTACAGAGAAAGGCTCCAGCGCTCAAGGAGAGTTGCGCTGGAACGCCCGCGTTTTCACATGCATCGAGCATTGCGCGCAATGGAAGCGTCGCAAAATGCGCATTCGGTGCGCCGTCGATGACGGTTGTGTCGCTGAGTTGCACGCCTGCGTTGTCCGCGATGCGCGCATCGCGCAGATTGATGGCCACGCGTTCGAAGTGGATGCGGTCTGCTTTCGCGTTCTCGCCAAGCGCAACGACTGCGTCTGGGCGCAGGGATTCGAGAAGCGGCAGCAGCGTTGCCCACGCGCTTCCGAGAGAAACGCCCGTCACCACCGGGAGCGTCGCATACGCGTGCGAGCCGTGCGTGCACGGCATCGCCGCGAGCAATCGAGCAACCTCCATCGTCGGATTGAGGTCACTTCCACCGAACGGCTCAAAGCTCGTGACGAGAATGCAAGGCCGTACGACGCTCACTCGCCGATGTCCTCGGCCCACAGATCGGGCTTCTCGCGTTGCATGCGTTCCATGAGCGCGATGCAGCGCGGATCATCGACGACAAGGAGTTCAGCGCCATTCGCGCGCATCCAATCTTCGGCACCCATGAAGGTGCGGTTCTCGCCAATCACAACGCGCGGAATCTTGAAGAGGATCGCGGTGCCCGAGCACATACAGCAGGGCGAGAGTGTGGAAACAAGCGTGAGCGATCGCCAATCGCGACGCCGACCGGCGCGGCGAATGCAATCGACTTCAGCATGCGCGGTGGGATCGCCCGATTGCACGCGTTGATTGTGTCCGGCAGCAACCACATGGCCTTGCGCGTCAAGCAGCGAACTTCCAATGGGAATGCCGCCCTCGCGCCAGCCTTTTTCAGCCATTTCAATCGCAGCGTCGAGGCCGCGTTGTACCCAAGTTGGATCGATGGACATGCGCGGCATCATCGGATGCTCATCGGTTCCTCATCGCGACACTCATGCATTTTCCAGAGAAATCGCTGCAGAATCCTTCTCAGAGTTCCTGCGTGATTAGGGCAGATTTCCTCGCGCCGGAAGCGGCGTCGTGCCGGCGTAATCGGCTGAGCGCAGGATATAGAGCGCATGCTGTGCGCGCGAACACGCGGTCAAGATCGCTTCGAATTCGACATTGAGTCCGCCGCCCGCAACATCGTGCAGAATCACCACGGGCACTTCGAGGCCTTTGAAGCGATGCAGCGTTTCGCGACGGAGACATGGGCCGTGCTCCGGTGTGCGTCGCGAGGCTTGTTCAAGCGACAAGAGCGGGAGATCTGCGATTTCGGTGACAGCAGCGAGCGAAGTGCGCTCGTGACGGAACGGCGAGATGAGCACGATGTCGTCGGGACGCACATCTTCCGATTCGACAAGATGTCGCACGATGCGCGTGATCGCGTTTTGTACGGCGGCGACATCGCCAGTTGGGTAACTCCACACGACCACAGGTTGCCCGCTGCGCATCGACGGTGGCGCGTGAAGTGCGCCGAGGCGCTCGGGATCGAGACTGCGGAGGAACGCGGTGATGGACGCGGAGTTCCGCAGATTTTCGGAGAGTACAAGCGGTTGTCCGAAGCGGGTTTCAACCTCTTCATCGCTTGCGCCGTCGTAGAGGCACTGATTCGGATCGTGAAAGAACGCGATCCGCGGCCGTGCACGGCGGGTGGTTGCGGCGAGCGCTTCGACCGCATCGAGCATCGCGGGCGTGAAGTCTTGCCCTTCGTCGATGATGATCGAGTCGAACTCGCCGAGTGCGCCCGCTCGGACGGCTTCGGTGAGTGCCGTCACGAGCGCATCGAAGTGCGCTTGGCCGGATTCTTCTGGGGGAATCGCTGTCGTTGTGTTCGCGTGCGCTACGGCTGCGGCCAGCGCGTGGAATCGCGCGACGACGAGCGAGCGTGTGCGGATCGAAGCGAGTGGGGTCTCGGGACGCGTCGGATCTGCGCGCAGGCGTGCGGTGAGCGACGCAGCGAGCGGAATGTTGTAACAAAGTACGAGCGTTCGCAGCCCGTCCGCGTGATCGTTCGCGGCGCGACGCAGTGCAGCGTAGGTCTTGCCGGTTCCCGGGAAACCGCGCACATGCAGGCGATCGATCGAGTGTGCCGCGTCGATGATCGATCGCACGGGCCGCAAGATGTCGGTTTCGATCGCACGCGCTTGACGAATCTCATCGCGAACGCCGAGTCGCGTGCGGGTTTCGGGCAGGATGTGCCGCGCGACGAGTTCAGGGACGCACGAGTCGGCGCCGCAGGTGACATCGGGGTAGCGCGCGGCGAGCGCAGTGAAGAGATCCTCGATGTTCGCGAGCAGCCGCGCGGGATCGTTCGTCACTCGACTGTCGAGCACATGCCCTTGCGCATCGGGTGGAAGCGAGTCGGCGCGGATTTCAATATCTGGAGTCGCGACGAGCCAGCCGTGAAGGTAGGGCGGATGCGTTTTGTCGTGCAGGGCTTGCGACGCGAGCAGGTTGACGAGCGCGTACATCGCTGCGATCGCTTGCTTCGGAGCGCCGCGGCCGTCGCGACGGATCTGCGTACCGACGCGTCGGTGCCAACCGTTGGTTGAGTCGAAGCGGTAGTCGCCGCCTTTCACCTCTATGATGAGCATGCCGCGCGCCGGATCGATGACGAGAAAATCGATCTCGCGGGTGCCAACGCGGTCGGGATCTTGCACGAGAAGGTTTTGGACGACCGTCCACGGGCGGTCCGCGAGGGCGGCCTCAAGCATGCGACGGAACGCGAGCTCGGGCTCGTTGGATGGACGGGATGCACCCTCCGGCCAGATCTCGTCGGGGATGGCCGGTACGAATGTCGCCATCCCATCATTCTAATGGTGCCAGGCACGTG
>JASGCF010000233.1 GCA_030054275.1 Limnohabitans sp.
AGACGCGGCCCGTCCCCTTCACACCAAGAAGTTCCGCTGGCCCGCCAAGATCGACGCCTGCTTCGTCTTTCGCTTGGGATGGCGCGTCTGACGCGCCAGTGAGCGGCCGTCGCACCGTTGCCTCCAGCACATCACAGCGCATGGACAGCGAATCGTCTGCGCGCAAGCCAGCGTGCAGCATCTCGACATCTTTCTCCATGCGCATGCGGAAGACATCGTCGTATTGCTTCTCAAGCGCCATGCGCTCTTTCCACCGGAAGCGCGTGGTTCCATCGGTGCCGAGGCCGATGGCGCCCGGCGTGCGACCGCGCGCCGCTTCCGAAGGATCGACAACCTTCGTTTCAGGCGCTGGTGGAATGTTCACAAGAATCGCGCCATCGCCAACCACAAGCCCCTCGCGCGTGCGCATGTCGTACTCGACATGTTCACCGGTGACGCGGAAAACACGCGGTTCTCCGGTGCGTTCTGCATCAGTCCATGTGCGATTCTCAAGTCGTGCGCCACCTTTCGCGATGAAGTGATCAAGCGAGCGCGCAGCGTCGCGAGCGCCATCACGATTCGGAGAGTTGGCCTCCGACTTTCCGCTGCCATCGATTCCAAGTTCAAGGAGCACCGTTTGCGCATCGACGGCGTCTGAAGTGGTCGCACTCGGTCGACTGCGCACGCGCACATCACCGCGTAAATCAAGCACACCGCGACGCTCATCAACTTCCGAGTACTCAAGCGCCTCACCCCATGCGGCTTCGAGCGTTGGTGCCTCTTCCGGCTTTGGACGATCGACTTTGCCGTCAGGTATGGCGATTGGCGCGCGGAACGCGCGGAAGCGCCCAGGTCCGTCACTGCGGGCGCTGCGGGTTGCGTCGTCGAAACGCAAGTCGCGCAAATTGTCTGCAATGACATTGGTGCGCACGATCGCAACATCTTCACCGGTCAATCGCAAACGCCTGCGAGCGGCGTCGCCAACAAGCGTTTCCGCGAAAACACGCGCGCCCTCTTTGAGAAGCACTTGTACGCCGCCTTTGGCTTCGACGGTGTCGATATCAACGCCATCCACTTCCTTCCCACCCGCAAGGAAGCCGCCCATTCCGGCGTCGCGCGCGCGTGGCGCTGAAGATGCTGCTGAGCCCTCTCCGCCGGCATCCTTGGGCTTTTCGCGAAATGTCACGACGAGATCTTCGGTCCAAATGGTCTGTCGGTCGTCGCGTGCTTCGACCGCCGCTTTCGCGACGAGTCTTCGTGGCGATGTATCGCCCTTTGCATCTTGTCCAAGAAACAACTCGAGCCGTCCCGCTGCCATCGAACCAGCGCCACCGAGGCGTCGCACGCGGGTGTTGCCGTCCGCGATGATCGCATCGATTTGTTCACCTTCTCCAGGGGCAAAGACAACTTCAAGCGTGCGACTATCCATCTCAAATTGACGCCCGAAGACATTCACTCCGCCACCGAATCGCGCAAGCGACAACTTTGCGTCGTCGCCCTGCCCAGTGAAGCGCAGATCAACACCGTCATTCCACTTGATCTCAATTTCTTGTGACGCGGGATCAAAGCGAAATTGTGTTGGATCGGGCGCCGCTGCATCTTGCCGCGCGGCGATCAAAGCGCTCGCGGCAGGATCGCGCGAGACAAGCATGCGCGCGAAAGGATCAACTCCAGCCGGCGCAAGTTCAAAATACGAAAGCGCACGCGATACGCCGCGACCAAAGGCCATACGACCGCTTCCGTCAATCCGCCCGACGCCCTCGCGAAGCGCCGCTGCAAAGCGAACACCCTCGAGCGACATGCGCGGATTCGACACCGTGAGCGGACTCCCCGCACGACCTGTCGCCTCGACATGTTCATCCTGCATGCTGTAGCGCAGCGATGCGCAGACGATACGCGTCTTACTTCGCCCGTCGAGAATCTCAACCCGCTGTCCCGTCACATCGAACCGAATGTCATCGAGCGATCGAAGTTGATCGCCCGCGTCCGTCGCGGGCACCATGATGAGTTTGCCACCAAATCGCACGGTCACGCTATCGCCAGCACCACTTTCTGTGGGAGCCTGCGCAAATGCGTCTTGTCCTGCACCCACAGAAGTCCACAACAGTGGCATGATCAGCGCGGTCGCGGGTCCGCCGAGAAGGCGTGTGCCGCGCGTCATTTCAGATGTTCCACTCCGGTTCATGACTGATGCCTCAACGCTCGGCCGTGCGATACGCAACGCATCGGCATCGGGCGCGGCTCCGCTGCTTGCTGGAAGCCATGCGAAATCATCAAAGCCTTTCGACTCCAAACTGAAGACAGCAACCAATTCGTCACCCGTAATCACGCTGACGACCCCGTCACGGACACGCAACACCTCAACGCCGCCCTGCATCGTGAGTTTGTAAAACGGCGGCCGCTGCGTCGCCTGTCCATTCGCCTGTGCAGATTGCTGCGAGGTTGCCTGCGAGGCTTGCTCAGACGCATGATCAGACGCATGATCAGACGCATGATCAGGAACCTGCGCCAATGCATTCGTTGGTGCCGTGGAAAGATCGACAGAGCCTTGTGTGTCGGCTCCGCGCGCAGCGTCCGTCGCACCGATCACAGTCGGAGCGCGATCTCGCTTCGCAGCCATGGCGCGCGCTGCACGATCAATGCGAATCGGCTCAAGTGCGCGATCGACAACCAAGCGTTCGAGTCCGTCGCCTGTTTCATCGAGAATCAGCGACAGTCCTTCTCCAGCAAAACTACCAGCGTCGGTTGCAACACGCACTGCCTTCTCGCAGCGCACCTCACCAAGTACCCCATCAAACTGCGCTTGTTCCGCGGTCACGACCACAGATGGCACATCACGCTCAACATCGGGCGCACGCTCGCCAACCGGACGAAACAAACGCACTTCGACATCTTCTTCAAGTGTTCCAGATTCAAGCGCGCGCCGCGGGACATAGGCCACTCCCTTTCGAGCACGAAGCACCAGCACACGACCATCCTTCAGATAGATCATCGCGCGCGGCTCTGTCATCGACAACTGACTTCCCGGTAGCGGCTCAAGTCGCGACGCGTTGTATTGCTGTGCCAATCGGCCGGTTTCATCCGCCACTTGCACCCATGCGCCAGCAGCCAGTGACACCGCTGTCTGATCCGCAAGCGACCCCGATGCTTTCTCAAGTTCACCCTGACTTGCCGTTCGCGGCGCCAGGAGTTCTTCTGCATCCGTGATGCGGCTCGGACGCTTGATGCGACCTGTCCCGCGATCAAAGTTGATCGCAGCCACGATCACCAACACCGCCAATGCCCCTGCTGGAATTGCGAAGAGGAGACCGCGCTTTCGTTGGATCCACTCGCCCAACATCATTGCCCGCCTCCGAATTCAGGATCGAATGTTCGCACGGCATCGGCCCATCGACCTTGCGCTTTCAGAATGTGCTCGACCGCTTCACGGACAGCGCCATTCCCGCCAGCGCGCGATGTGGTGAACCTCGCAAGATCAAGCACTTCTTGCGACGCATCGCGCACCGCAATCGGAAGTCCGCAACGACGCAAAATCGGAAGATCTGGAACATCATCACCGATCATCGCAACATCCTCCGCACGCAACGCGAGTTCCAACAGCAGCGCTTCGAAGGCCTGGCCCTTGTCCTTCGACCCCGACACCACATGTCGTACGCCGAGTTCGCGCAGGCGATGGCGAAGTGCCATGCCGTTTCTGCCGGTGATCACAGCGATGCCGAGCCCGAGTCGCGACCACATGCGCAACGCTGCGCCGTCACGCACATGGAATCGCTTCGTCTCGTGACCTGCGTCATCCATCGAGATACCACCGTCGGTCAAAACGCCGTCGACATCGAGACAGAGAAATTTGATGCGCTCAGCAGCCACGGGGCGAGTGTACCCGCGCATGCAACGCGCGTCCCGCGCGCCAGCAGCGATCGCCTACGCGGTTGGCATCAGAAACGCCAAGCCGAGGCCGAAGTACATCGCCGTGGTCGCTGTATCGGCAACGACCAACGCAATCGGCCCTGCTGCGACCGACGGATCGAGCCGAAATGCATGCAATGCCATCGGAATCGCTCCGCCCGCGATGCTCGCAACAAGCATGCTGCTGACGACGGCAAGGAACATGGTGATCGCACCGGCCACCCCTCCGCCCCACAGCAAACTTGCAAGCGCAACCACTCCGCCCGAAACCGCAGCGAGGAGGAATGCCGTCGAGGCCTCAACGCGCAGCGCGCGCAATCCTGTGGCCCATGTGCGTTTCGCTGGATCGGTTCCAACGGTGATCGCAAGTGATTGCATGGCAATACTCTCGCCAAGCGTCAGAACGAGCGGAAGGAAGAAGGCAAGCAGCACCACTTCTGCAAGTAAGCCGCCGAAGAGCCATGCGACGATCGCGCAAAGGAGTCCGCCGCCAATGTTGCAGCAGAGCCAAGGCATTCGCATCCGAAAGCCTTCCATCGGAGAGAGCGCCTCGGGATGATCGACGGCCAAACCAAGAGTTTGAAACACCTGACGGACGCGTTCGCGCTCTGCGCGTTCGAGTTGTTCGCGTGCGTATTGCTCGACATCAATCGCGCCAACCAATCGCCCTTCGCTATCCACGACCGGCAACGCCAGAAGGCGACTTTTGGCGAAAATTCCGAGTGCCTCTTCCATCGATGTATCAATCGTGACGGTGGTCAACTCGGATTTCATCACTGCATGGACGGGTGTCGATGGATCAGAGAAGAGCAGTTCGCGAATTGGAAGTTGTCCAACCAATCGATCGTCGTCATCGATGACATACACATAAATGACCGGATGATCGATCACGCGCGTGCGCAGATCGGCAAGTGCTTCATGCAGTGTTTGGCGCACATTGACTGCAGTTTGTACAGCCCGCAGCCCAAGCAATGCTGGCGCGGCGAGCGCTGATGGTATTGCCTTTCGCGCAGATCGAAGAAAGCGTGTGCGTGCAACAAACGACATCGTGGAGAGCGTACTTCACATGGCGTGCGGTGCGGGAATCATCATCGCTGTTGCGATATCAAAGAGCGCGTGCGTTGCGGCTGCTATTCCAAAGCCGCGTTGTACGAACAGAATGCCGAAGTAGAGCCCGCCGCCGAAGAGGAAAATCAAACGGATCACATCAAGCGAACCATCTGCATGCGAGATCGGGTGATACAGCGCAAATGCAAGCCCCGAAAGCCCGACAGCTGCAATCACCGCGGTTTGTTTCGTCAAGCCAGCAAGTTCGATAAACGCCATCGAAAGCACGCCGACCAGCACCATACGAAAAACCAACTCTTCATACAGCCCAGCTCCGATCGAGACGGCAACGCGTGCTCCAAGCGGCAGCGACGAGAAATCGGCAATCTGCGCAGCCGGGCCAAGGCGTTCGAGCAACGCTGCGAAGACAAGAAGCGGTGCCGCGAGCGCCGCACTTTCGAGATACATCCGCGCGACCACGGAGAGATTCACAATCCACGGCCCGCGCGTGAGCACATGTTGCACGAGGAAAATTGCGATGAGTAGAAATCCTTTAAGCGACAGCTCCTCCGCATCCAAGCCTACGGCATCAAACTAGCGCA
>JASGCF010000234.1 GCA_030054275.1 Limnohabitans sp.
TACGCTTTCAACCCGCTTGGCCTATCTCGCGGCAGGACGAGCCCAAAGTGGCTTCTGCGTGGAATCCCCTGAGAATTGACCAATTCCTACCAGAAGTCGCTTGCACAAGCGCCCTGCCGCGGGCATCTTTCTCACTCACGAAATGGTGCCGTCTTGGAGTGGAGATCCAAGATTGGCTGAGAGGGTTCAGAGGAAAGAGGAAGTTGGCATCGGCGTCCCGCTGACCAACTTTGGAAGAGGATCCCATGTTTCTGTTGTCTCGATGGATGGCGCGTCAGCCCGACGCCGTGTTGCAATCTCGTCGCTCTGCTGCGTCTGACTCGTGCCAGACGAGTTTGCATCATGCGGTCATGGCTGCCGCGACGCTCACTGCGTTCGTGCTTGCTCCTGCATCGTTCGCGCATGTGCACGGCGACGAGATGGGCACCCGATTCTCGACATCAGCATCAACATCAACATCGACCTCAACTCGTGCGCACCGCTCCAACATCACCGCCGAATGCGGCAGTGGTCTTTGCGCGCTGTCAGATATCAGCGCAACGAACTGCTTCGAACTCGATGTGGGCAGCCTCGCTCCGGCTGTTGTCTGTGAGCAACGCTTCGCCGACACGGGAGATGCGAGCGTTTGTCCCGATGCTTTTCTCGAGCAACAGATCGAGGTGGCCGCATGCGTAGATCTCATCCGTTGGAACGAATCCCGTGAACTTGTTGCGTTGACCGTCGACGGTCGCGCGACCGTTGTGTTGGCATCTGAGGCTTTGCACTACAACCAATTCGGGTCCATACCTTCAACACAACCCGTGTTGGTCGCCGGCTTCTGAGGTTGAAATACCTCGGAAAGATCGCAGAGTCGACGCCGATACTTCGGTCAAGCAATCTCGAGCAGCGGCGGAACGATGACCGCGCTGTTACCGAATCCCAGAAAGTGTCACGCGCGCTGGGTCGATCACATTCGGGCTCTGTTCAAACTCAATCTCAACGACGCGAAACCGAAAGTCGCTTGCGAGTTGTGGCGTGAGCTCAATCGACAGGCTGTGTGGTCCGGTCTTTCGCATGATGAGCGAGTTTGAACTGAATCCAAAACTCATGCGATTGAGGAGCTTCATCACCTCTTCGCGGTTCTTCGCGCACCACGAGGTAAATCGCGCGCGCGCTGCCTCAGATGCGCGACCACTGCTTGCGCCGCCATCGCCGGTCGCCGCCGCGAGTTCTGCTGCAGCACGGTCGCGCACGCGCTGCGTCACCATCTGGTCCCACAGTTCTGCGTATCGCTCTTCGCGAAAGGCGCGCATGGTGTTCGCGACCACCTGCTCGGGCATCCGCGCACGCATGCGAACGGTGCCGTCATCAAATTCTTCCCATGGCGAGAAACTCGGCTGGGTACTCGCGCTACCGTCAGGTGAACCCTGCGTGTCACTGGTCGTTGTCACAGCCTCGGGCGGCTTGTAGGTATCGCCTCGCTCACGCGCACGCTTGCGCGCCAAGAATTCGGTGAGCGACACATATCGAATGATCGTGCCATCATCGAGTACGACTTCATCGGGTAGATCTTCGGATGTCGTAAAGCCTGGCCGCGCGCGATACTCGACGCGCTGACCACATCCGACAGTCCAGCAGGCCGTAGCAAGAGACACGGCGACAAGCATTCGATGAACGATCGCCGCGCGACACACAGGCATCACGCGCGACCCGCAGCGTGTGTCGCGTGCGTCTCCGTTGGCTCGCGGACTGCGCGCACGAGGGCACTCGCCTGCGCAATTCGCCACAATCGTCGCACGCGCTCATCGCTGCGTTCCGTCGGGAAATCGGCCCGTGTATGGGTGCCGCGCGACTCTTGACGCGCGCGTGCAGCCGTGGTGACGAGCGCAGCACATGACAGCATGTTCTGGATCTCCCAACCGGCAGGATCATCGAAGATCTTGTCGAGTGAGTAGCGGCACCAGAAGTGAATCATGTCGAGCGCGTCTGCCAAGCGGTTCCCTGTGCGGACGATGCCGACATTTCTCCACATCGCGCTGCGCAAACTCGAGCGCACATCGACCAAATCCAATTCGCCCTTGTCGCTCGGCCGAATATCGCTCACGACACGCATGTTTGCGCGCGGCGGAGCATCAGCAGTTGCGGCTGCGACGCCTGCGCGTCGGCCAAATACAAGGCCTTCGAGCAACGAGTTCGATGCCAGTCGGTTGGCTCCGTGCAGCCCGTTGCACGCCACTTCGCCGCAGGCATAGAGACCTGGCACACCTGTCGCGCCATGAAGATCTGTCCACACGCCACCAATGGTGTAATGCGCTGCGGGCATCACGGGAATGGGCGTGGTACCCGGATCAATGCCATAGCCTTCAAGAAGCCGCGCAAGGCCGGGAAAGCGCGCGCGAAAGCCCGCGGTGCCCAAACTGCGCGCATCAAGAAACACATTCGGATCTTGCGTCTGTGCGAGGTGTTCGACAATGCCGCGACTCACAATGTCGCGCGGTGCAAGTTCACCAAGCGCGTGCCGACCTTCCATGAAGCGACGGCCTGTTCGATCCACAAGATGCGCACCCTCACCGCGCACGGCCTCTGAAATGAGTGAGCGCGCAGCACCAGCGACATACAGCGCGGTTGGGTGAAACTGCACGAATTCAAGATCGGCAACCGTCGCGCCAGCGCGCCACGCCATCGCCACTCCATCACCGGTTGCGATGCGCGAATTCGTCGTCTCACGCCACAACTGTCCCATGCCACCAGAAGCAAGCACCGTGGCACGCGCCCACACGAGTTGTAATCCGTACTTCGGATGATGCGTCATCGCGCCAAGAACGCGATCTTCACCGCGCTCTGATGTTCCTCCGGTGACCAGATCAAGTGCGAAACACTTCTCGAACAGGCGAATACGCGGGTCGGCACGACACGCAGCAAGAAGCGCACGAGAAAGTTCGCGTCCGGTTGCATCGCCATCCGCATGCACGATGCGCCGACGACCATGCCCACCTTCACGCGCAAGTTCGAATGCGCCCGTCGCATCACGATCGAAGCGCATCCCGATTTCGGTCAGTCGTTCGATTTCGCGCGGACCTTCTGCGACCAATGTCTCGACGGTCGATGGCTCACAGAGCGATGCCCCAGCAGCGAAGGTGTCGCGAGCATGATCGGCAGCGCAATCATCCTCGGCAAGCGATGCAGCGATTCCACCTTGCGCCCACGCAGTGTTCGTTTTCTCGAATTCGTCCTTCGCAAGAAGGATCACATCACCGTGTTCCGCAGCGGCAAGTGCAGCACGCAGCCCAGCAACTCCCGAACCGATGACGAGCGTCTCCGTGAAGATCGACGGCAGCAGTTGCGACCGAAACGGAATCAGATAGCGTCGATCTTGAATCGGCGAGAGCATCGACTCGTTCACTTGTTCGTGTCCTGATCGCGATAGCGACCGACATACAACTGACTCGACTTCCCTTCGTTTCGTTGGCCCGTCCACAAAAGCCACGCGCCATCGGGCGAGAAGACGGGCAACACATCTGCGCCCTCAGACTCGGTCACGCGGCGGCGGACTGGCGTTGCACCAGCCTCGGTCGAAGTTGGAGCCGGCAGCACGATCTCGAAGATCTCGTAGTTCCGATGGCCAATTTCGCTGGTCGCGTACACAAGCGTCTTGCCGTCCGGTCGGAAGAACGGGCACCAATTGACATGTTCGTTCGAGGTCAGCTGCGTTTCGTTCTTGATTCCAGTGATGGCGCCGTCTGGCCCGTACACAAGATCGGCCACAAACACCTGCAAGAGGTTGTCGCGATTGCGGTCCGATCGGTAACAGATGCGCTTCGCATCGGGCGAGAAGAATGGCCCACCGTCGTAGCCTGGCGCCGTCACGATGGCAGTTCGCTTGCCGGTCTTGAAATCGTGCACATACAAGTCGCCGTCACCCGATTCGAGCGAGCAGAACAGGAGATGCCGCCCGTCTGGCGACCAACTTCCCTCGGCCACATACGCCTTGCCATCGCCTTCGAGCGTCTTCAACGACGACGCGGTGCCGTCAGCCGTACGAAGGTCGACTTCCACGATACGGGTCTCGGGCGGGAATGCCCAACGGTACCGCGATGTGCCGCGCTGATAGCCCGGCGTGTTCTCCGCGGTTGGGGCACCCACGGTGGAGGCGAACAGCAACCGATTGGAATCGGTTGGATGGAACCAACCACAGGTGTTCGCGCTGCCCTTCGGTGAAACGCGACGAATGTTGTCGACACCCGTGATGCTGCCGCCGCTGTCGCGCACGACATCGCACACGAACATTGCGTAGAAATCTGCTGGGCTCTCGTCTGAGTCGGGAACTTCGATCGCTTGGAAGACGATGCGCTTTGCATCGGGCGAGAAGTATGCCTCACCGGCCTTGATGAATCGATCGGAGAAAGTGAGTTGCCGCGCGCCGACAACGCCAGGCTCCGTACCGCCGATGGCGACTGCGGGCGGGGTTGCGTCTGATGGGGTTTGCGTTCGCGCTGCGCAGGCAGCAAGTGCTGCGAGAGAAACGGCGGACACGAACGCAACGCGAGTACGGATCTGCATAGGGCGGTTAGTGTAGCCGTCCCCGTGACGGACCTTGGCTACAGAGTCCTCTTCAGCGACCCCTACCTCGTCGTGTGCGACAAGGCTTCGGGGTTGTTGTCCGTGCCAGGAATTGGGCCTGAGAAGGCGGATTGTCTTGTTGCTCGGCTGCAAGTTGACTATCTCGGCGCACGCATCGTGCACCGACTCGATCGCGACACCTCGGGCGTCATGGTGCTTGCGCGCGACGCAGAGACGCACCGCGCGCTCTCGATGATGTTCGAAGCACGCGAGGTTGAGAAGACCTACGAGGCGCTGGTGGCCGGACATGTGCGAGACGATGCCGGTGACATCGATCTTCCCCTGCGGAAGGAAGCGCTTGGTAGCGCGCGCCAAATGGTGCATCTCACAGAAGGAAAGCCGAGTTTGACGCACTACAAAGTGATCGAGCGGCGTGAGGACGCGCTGGGTGATGACGCGGCCGATGGCTGCGAGCGTTTGTCATGGACGCGCGTGCGACTCTTCCCGCGCACGGGGCGAAGCCATCAGTTGCGTGTGCACATGCTGGCAATCGGACACGCCATCTTGGGCGACGAGTTGTACGCAAGTCCACGCGCGCACGCAGCGCGACCGCGGCTTGCGCTGCACGCGCGAACGCTTGCGTTTGTGCATCCACGCACGGGTGAGCGCGTTGCGTTTGAAGCGCCGTGTCCGTTCTGAGGCCTTACCCGCCCCAATTGGTGAGCAAGATGGAAAGATCTGCGCCACCGATGGCGCCGTCGCCGTTGAGATCACCAACCGGCGGGTTCGGCACGCCCCAGAAGGCGAGCATCACAGCGAGGTCGGCCGCGTTGATCGCTCCGTCGAGGTTGAGATCACCGCGCGCCAACTCGCACGCGTCGAGTCGGCCGTTCGCGTTTTTGTCATCCGCACCGGCCGCGATCTCGCAGTTGTCGGGGATCGTGTTCGCGTTGC
>JASGCF010000235.1:0-4160 GCA_030054275.1 Limnohabitans sp.
GGAGAGCGGACCTTGAAGCGCGCGAATCGCAGATTCGTACGGATCCACGCGTCCATACTGCGCATGGAGTGGACATGACGCTCCACCGACGAGGGCGAAGAGGACGCCGATCGCTCGGACAACGCGCGACCGATGCGCCGCGGGGCGCGGGCCGCGCGAAGCTTCGAAAGGTTGAGGTCGATGGAGCTGCACGCTCGCCATGGGGAGCGAGTGTATCGGCTTGTCTTCGCCGAAGGATGCGTAGAAAGACTCGGAGGCGATGCACTTACGCCGTGCGGGCGTGGCGCACTTACGCCGTGCGGGCGTGGCGCACTTACGCCGTGCGGGCGTGAGCCGGCCGCGCGAGATCATGCCGCAGTTGGTCGACGACTTCGCGCAGGGGTTCGCCCAGATCTGCAGCCGGAGCGTTCGTTTCAAGCATGCCCTTGAGTCGGCGCGCGGCCGTATGTACCGCAGAGTGGGTATCTCGGCCAAGGGCACGCGCAATCTCGGGGTAACTGTGGGTCGTGAGTTCACGGGCGAGATGGGCCACGACCCCGCGCGCCACGACGGTCCGGCCGTGGCGGCCGTTGCCGACAAGATCCTCGCGGCTCACTCGAAGTCTCGTACAGACAGCTTCGACGATCGAACCGAGCCGAACCGGCGTCGTTCCGAGATGCATCGCCTGATCTTGCCCGAGGAGCCGTTCGACTGTTCCAGGTCCAATCTGCCCGCGCACGCCGTCGAGGTCGACCAGCGCCCCGAGTCTGGTCATCATGCCTTCGATTTCTCGGATCGAGCCCGCACAGCGTCCGGCCAGTGCGTCCTCGGCAGCGGTGGTGAGCGAGAGCCCGCGGCCGTACGCCAATCGACGAACAAGTTCAACTCGGGTCGTTCGATCAGGGCGCTCGACTTTGACAACCATGCCCGACAGGAAGCGACTGACAAGGGCTTGGCTAAATCGACGGATATGTCTGGGGTGCTCGTCCGAGACAAGAGCGACCGTCGATCCAGAGAGATCGATGGCATCGATCGTGTGGAGGAACTCTGCTTGGGTTGCGGTTTTGTTCGCGAGGAAGTGAATGTCGTCAATCGCTAAGAGGTCGACGCGACGGAGCCGCTTGCGAAACTGTTCGAGCGATCCCTCGCGCACAGACGCGATGTATTCATTGGTGAACTGCTCTGCGGTGACATAGCGAATCACCTGACGCGAGGTTCGCTCCTGTCGCCGCCTGCAAAGGCCCTGCAGCAGGTGCGTCTTCCCAACTCCACACTCTCCGTGAAGAACGAGGATCGACGGCGCACCGTCTATGGCGTCGCCAACCTGCACACTGGCCGCGTGCGCGAGGCGATTGGAGTCGCCCACAACGAAATCCTCAAGCCTTCGGAACGACACGCTGCGCGAGGGGCGCGCGCTGTCTGTTGCGCGTGATCTGCGGGCAGGATCGCCGTGTTCGGGCGCTGCGCGGTTCGTCGTTGCCGCATTCTCTTGGTCAAGCGGCGAGCGCGTCGTCGGGGCGGACACGCGCTGGTTGAGTCGGCCGGCGTGGTTTCGGGCGCCGTTTGTGGAGTCTTGTGCGTTGCGATCTGCCCGTTGGGAAAACGCGAGGCTTTCTGAGTGGTTTTCAGCGAGATCCCTCGCAGCGAGATCGCCCGCACCACTCTCCGTGAGTTCATCCGCCAGCGGTGCGTGTGCGAGATCCACGACCGCGCCCGCGCCGTGGACGGATTGCGCTGCTTGATCGAGTTGCTCCTTGAAATGCCGACCAATCCAGTCGGCCGCGTACGCGTTCGCGGCGACGACTCGGAATCCACCCTCGACACACTCCACGGTCGTCCCATGACCGAACCAGAGTCCGAAGCGGTGCGCGCCGATTTCCCGCTCCATACGCGCGCAGAACGCTTCGCGAGCCTGCTGCTGAAGCGCACGAGTTTGCGCCTTGGTGGCAGTGACAGCACCAGCAGGATTCAAGCGCTGAGGCTCGATGGCCAGCGCGCGATCCGCGGATGCTGCTTGGGTTGGGTGAATCGTTTCGTTCATCGGGTTCATGCACCGGCTTCGTTCATGCGCTCCAAAATTTGCGCTTTGGATTTGCGTGCCTATGTTTGGGACATGTTGTGTGGGAGATGAGGTGTGGGAGATGTTGTCGGGAGAAATGCGCCGCGCATGTCGTCAAGGTCGGTGTGACACCTCCGCCGAAGGAAACGGTGCGTCGCTGGACGCAGTGTCCGGAGGCGTACAAGGCCACGAATGCTCTGCAGTGAGAAATGATTACGAGATGACTGCTGCCGTCACACTGTCGCCGAACGCTTTACAGACGCTGCCGCTAGGGACCTTTGCTGATGTTGGGCGCAGTCTGCGCGGGCAGAGGAAAATCATCCAACTGCGGCCGGCGATGCGAACGAAATCCAACTTCGAACAAACTCGAACTGCGCTCCGAACTGCATGTTGTGCACTCGGCCTTTTGTGCACTCAGCCTCGCATGGCTTTCCATGCTTGACCGATGTGCAGGATTCGGATCGAGATGCGTCTGAGCGGTCAGAAATGAACCGACTGATGTTGCGCGAAAAAGGGAACCAAGTTTCGGAGGACCAACACAAGAGCAGAGGTCACGAAACGCTGGCCGCGCGAGCCAGAGGGGCGCGCGTGGAGTGTTCGGACAATCTGGCCTGCTCCGCGCGTAGAGGCTTCGCGAGGTCGACGAGTTTGGTAGCGAGGTTGATGGCGAGCTGCGCTTTGGTCAACCAGCAAACGCTGATTGAGGAAGCGGGCAAACCAACCGAGCCTTCGCCGACCGAGTCATGGGCGACGGACGCGATGTCCACTGCGGAGGCCCGCGTCCCTGCGAGCGAGGCGGAATGTATCGCGACTCTCATGCGACGCAAATGCCTTGTGCCGTTCAGATCGAGGAGTTCGCACGGAAATGCCGTGTTTCTCGCTGTTTGCGTCATCAAGAATTGTTTGCATCGTGTTGCTTGCAGTTCTTGTGGATAAGTGGGGAACGAACAGCAACTCTTCGCGTGAGTTGCAAAATGTTTTTGGTTCGGCTCGCTCGCAAAGTGGGTTGACAGCGAAAGTGAATTGCGCTCATCGCCATCTCGAGCGCTGTATGCAAGGCATGCACAAGCACGACGCGGGGCTCACACGCGAAGTCCGCGCACGAGTGCGAGTCGAGCACTTGTCTTCCGAAAGCCAAGCGCGTCGTACAACTTGCGCGCCGCATGATTTTTCGCATCGACTGCGAGTTGCATCGATGTACAACGCGCTGCACTGGCAAGCGAGAGTCCATGCAAGAGCATCGCGCGCGCGAGGCCTTTTCCGCGCGCTTCTGGCGCGAGGCCGAGATACACGAGCTCTGCTGTAGCGCCGTCGTGCGACACATGCACAAGTGCAACGCCGCGAGCGTGCCGCTGCGGATCATGAAGATCGCGGGCAAGGAGCCAGAAGCGGGGGCGCGCTCCAGTTCCGAAGTGGCCAACGAGCACATCTTCGGTCTTTCGCAGTCCTGCGAGTCCTGGGCAATCTTGTGTTGCGATGTAGGACGACTCAAGCACACGAACAATTTCTGCAACTGTTGCGGGCGGAAGTCGGCTGGGATCGTCGTACCCAAGGGCTTCTGGAGACGCTGCCGACTCGATGGCCCAGCCTTCGAGCGGTGCGGGCTTTGGAAGAACTCCCGCCCGCGGGAGGGAACGCTCGAGATAGTCAAGCGTGGCGATCGCAACCAACCCTCCCGCCTGAAACGCACTCGGGTCGTACGCGTGTGCGGGATCAAGAAGCGCCTGTGCGATGTCCGCGATCTCGCGCGACCCAACCGCAGCTTGATCGATCGCCTTCCCCAAGCGTTCTGCTTCGATGGCGTCACGGGGATGCGTTGCAAGCAACATGACGGCCCGCCCCGGACTCGGGATGGCAAAGACGGCCATCCGATAGCGTCCAGTTGCGTCGACAATGGCCCATCCAAAGTCGAGTCGGACTCTCGCGTGGGCGGCTTGGCGCACGAAACGCTCACAGGCTGCCGGTCCGGCGCCAAGCAGCGCTCCGATCGCTTCTGGGAGGCGCTCTGAACGAACGCGTTCGACCCGCGCGTCATCGGATCCGTGGGGTGAGGGCGATGGCTGCGCCGTGTTCATACAGGGTCACGAGGTTTCACGAGGCGTCACAAAGGTTTCACGAGGCG
>JASGCF010000235.1:4260-5491 GCA_030054275.1 Limnohabitans sp.
AGGTTTCACGAGGCGTCACAAAGGTTTCACGAGGCGAGGTACGGGGTCGTCCGAGGCCCGAAGCGCAGGAGAGACTATCGGTTCAGGCGAGGTGCGTTCTGTGCACGGTAACCGCGGTGCGAACTTCGCTACAATCGCGACTCGCTCCCTGCAGGGAGCTTTGGAGATTTGCCCAAGATGCCAACGCGCACACGGATGTCGGTTTCTCGTCTCTCTCTTCCGCTTTTTGCAAGCGCTGTGGTGTGCGCAAGCGTTGCGGCGCTTTCGTCGTTGGTGCTCACAGCCAGTGCTGTGAGCGCAGCGTCGGCGGCTTCTCCGTCGCTTGCGCTTGCGCAGGACCTTGATTTCACGGCAAGTGAACTTCGCCTCTTCAAGGATCCCGACACTGGCAAGCATTACTGGTACCTGACATACGATGTTGTGAACAACACCGGCCAAGATCGCCGCTTCGCACCGCGGATTGAAATGTTCTACGACGAAGGCCTCATTGTGCGCCAAGGCGAAGGCGTCCCAAGCAGCGTGGTGAAGCAACTCAAGGACTTCCTCGGCAACGAGTTGTTGGAGGATCAGTTTGAGATTCTCGGGACCGTGCTGCAAGGAAAGGAGCACGCGAAATCGGGCTTGGCCGTCTTCCGCGTGCCGGAATTGAGCGATCTCGACAAGAAGACAGCGTTCCGTCATGACGATGACGAGCATCTCGACGACACCGAGATCACCGTTTTTGTGCAAGGGTTGTCGAAAGACAGCCGCAAAGAGCCAAACCCGAAGGGCGGCGGCGACATCACGCTTCGCCGGACGACTCGACTTGACTATGTGGTGCCGGGCAACCCAATTCCGAAGGGCAATGTCCCATATCCGATCGTTCATCAAGACGATTCGACATTCCGCTGAGAGTGTTGTATCCTCGCCCGACTCGGCACAGCGCATCTCGCGCGTGAAGGTCTGAGGCATTCGAAAGTATGCGTTGAACCCATGCAACGAACGCATGTGTGCAACGCCATGAAGGAGTATTTGTCGTGGCACATAAGAAGGGCCAAGGCTCAACCAAGAACGGTCGCGATTCCAACCCGCAATTCCGCGGCATCAAGCTGTACGGCGGTCAGAACGCAAAGGCCGGTGCGATCATCGTGCGCCAATGCGGCACGCGTTGGAAGCCAGGCTACTTGGTGCACATGGGCAAGGACAACACGATCATGGCCGAAGCCGAGGGTACGGTTGTCTTCAAGGGTTC
>JASGCF010000009.1:0-8016 GCA_030054275.1 Limnohabitans sp.
GCGACGAACGCCCAGTGTTCGTCGTACCGTGCGCCTGCCTCGATCCACGCGCGAACTTTCGCTTTGTCGTTGTCGGAAAGCGTGCGATGCGACTCGGGAGGTGGCATCACCTCGTCCGCGTCACTTGAGGTGATGCGCTTCCAGATTTCGCTTGCTGCAAGATCGCTTGGCTTGATTGCCGTGATGCCATCTTCGCGCAGGGCGTATGCAGCATCGGCTTTGTCGAGTCGTAATCCCGCTTTGCGCGCATTCGCATCGGGACCATGACACGCGAAACAGTTCGCCGAAAGAATCGGCCGAATGTCGCGATTGAAGTCGATGGTTGACGCGCTGGACGCAGTCACCGCACACACCGCAATCAGGGGCGCGATGAACGCGCGAAGACAATCCATGCGTCCAAGATACGACAGCGCTTCCTCGAGGCCAAACCAAAGTACGACAAGACCGACAATTGGAAAACCAAGTGGAGGTCTGGCTCCAAGGCCGTTTTGGAAGCGAACGCTCGATTCGTTGTCAGCGCTTCGTGCTGCGCGCAGCCAAGCGGTCGGGCGATGGCAAGCGAACCTTGCTTGCGAGGCCGAGTTTTTCAAGCGTGCGAATGATCACCCAACTTGAGTCGAACTGCCACCACTTCAGCCCGTGACGCGCGCTTGCCGGAAACGCGTGATGGTTGTTGTGCCAACCCTCACCGAAGGCGAGAATTCCGAAGATCGGGTTGTTGCGGCTTTCGTCGCCTGATGCGTACTCGCGGCTGCCCCAAATGTGGCAGACGCTGTTGATGCTCCAAGTGACATGGTGCAAGACGCAAATACGCACGATCCCGCCCCAAAGGAACCCAAGGAACGCGCCCATCCACGACATGGTGACCAAGCCACCGATGGCTGCTGGAATCACAAGTCCAAGCGCGACCCACAATGGGAACAAACTATTGATGCGCACGGTGGTGCGATCTGCGAGCAAATCGGGCACATAGCGCTTCATGTCGGCGGTGAGTTCTTGGAACAGCCAACCCATGTGCGCGTGGAAGAAGCCCTTGATCGCGCCGCGCACGCCCGGAGCGTGACCCGCGTGCGGCGAGTGTGGATCGTGCTCGTGATCGCTGTGCTGATGGTGCTTGCGATGCGTCGCGCACCACCAAATCACCGGACCCTGCGCGGCCATGCCACCGAAGATCGCAAAGAGCACTGCAACCGGACCGCGCGTCGCGAACGATTTGTGCGTGTAGAGACGGTGATAGCCGATCGTGATGCCGAGACCCGAGATGACATACATCACAGCAAGCAACGCGACATACAGCCATCCAAACCAACCGCCCCACGCCAAAAGCATCGCGCCGACCAGCGCGATCGGCGGCAGAATCACGGCAGCCATGGTGGCAAGGCGAACAGCAAGGGGCGCCTGTTGCGCAGCTGCCTCTGCTGTTTGGATGGCAAGCGGATCGAGCTTACGCGGTGCTCCGGCTACTGCTTCGTCGACCGGCGGCGCGAGTCGCGCAGCAGGCACGGCGCGCGTCGGCGCCTTTCCGACAGGTCCGGGCAGGATGTCGAGTTCGGCGAGGATTGATGGCTCAATCGCACAGATCGCAGATTCGTCAGGCAAATTCGACACGCAGACTCCTCGAGGAAATGCCTCGGACGACGCAGTAGCGATCGTCGCGACGCACAAGCGCTGCAAGGAAAGCCACACGAGAGAAGAAGTCTACTCCCAGCCTGCGAGGAAATCTCCGCAAACTTCGGATTCGCGCGGATTCACATCGCCCCAGATTGGATTGAAGCACAAGTCGAATTGCTTCGGACGCGCACAAATAGACGGCAGGAGCCGGTTCAGAAATCCACTTTGATGCCCGCGTAAATCTTGAGATCGTTCGAGGTACCGCCGTTCGACGACTCTACATACGAGTCGTACTCATCGCGTACGCCCGCCGTGCCCTTCAGGTCGCCCTTCGGACTCAGTGCAATTTCGTAATCGAGTCGCACGATGAAGCGGTACTCGCCGAGATTGTCGATGTCCGGATAGAAATCAAGCCCCTGCTTCAACTTTGATCGCTCGTCGATGGTCCACGCAAGTTCGTCCGAGAGAATCAATTCGGGCGTCCACTCGCTTGATGGGAACTCGTAACTCGCACCGGCACCGGCCCTGACCTTCAACGACACAGGCTCGCCCTCAAGAAGTCGGTAACCAGGACCGACATAGGCGCCTGCGCGCTGTTCCCATGCGAGGAATGCGTCGTACTGGTAGGTGCCTTGAACGAATGCCTCCCACTTGGAATCCTTGAAGAGAAACTCTTCGAGGCCTTGCACCAAGAGGTTGTTGTCGGTGTTCACGCTGTTGGCTGTGTTGAAGTAGTACTCGGCCGTGATCGTGGTGCGATCTTGCTCACTCTCGCGCTTGGCGGCACCGGCTGCGCGCAACGACCAGTTTGATTGGTTGCTTGTCTCGCTACCTGTAAAGCCAAGACTGAGCGAGAATTTCCAACTGCCGTCAGGCTTCGCTGGTGGTGGCGGGACAGGCGCTGGCAGCACGGCGACTGGTGGCGCGGGTTCCGCAGCTGCTTGCGCAACGACGACTGGCTCGCCGCTCGCGCTCGTTTCAGCGCCAGTTGCTGCATCTTGCGTTTGCGCGGTTGGCGCCTCCGGTCGCGCTGCCTTCGTCACCGACGCGATCCGCTCGCGCGCAACCTCGATGCGACCAAGCGCTGGGTGATCGAGCGTGACAGCCATGTCGGTCTCGGCGACCACCGTACCGCGGAGGGTGTCGCCGCCAACCAGCGTGATGACATCCAACTCAGCAAGCGAACTATTTGCGCCGGAAAGAGCGCCGATTTCTGAAACCGCAGCCACCAACGAAGATTGTGTGCAGGCAGCTGAAGTTGTCGCGACGAGAACGAGTGGGAGCAAGGTGTCACGCATGAAAGCCTCCGGAGGGCCGGAAACTACACTTCCGACACATCGCGCGCAACAGCGTTGGTGAGAAAGAACAGAATTTGGGTCACACGAGCGAATCATGCACAGCGCACACAATCCTCACGATTCGCCAGATGAAAAGCAGAGTGCATCAAACGAAGCACACGACGGTGGCTACGAACTTGCGCCCGAGACATCAACACCGTCCACATCGCACCCTCGAAAGTCTTCGTCGGCACAGACCGCTTTGCGCCCAAAATCGGCAGCCGCGAGCGTTGCTCCCGATTCGGAAAGCGATGATGAAGATGAAGAATCAGCGGATGGAAACGGGAACGATGAAGATGGGGATGATGAAGCGTCGCTTCTTCCTCCGATTTCGCGTCCCGCAAACCCTTCACCGTGGATGTTCGCTGGCGGCATCGCGCTTGCTGTCTTGCTCGTCAGTTGGCTCGCAGGTGCGCCACAACTCGTACTGCCCGAATCATCACCCGACGGCGTTGCGATCATCCGCGAATTGAGCTTCTTTGAGCGTCTTGAGGGCCTTGCGCGCACGGCTGTTGCGCTGCCACTCGCCACGCTTGGTGGCGTCTTTGGGTTGCTGGTTCTTGCGTTCGTTCGACAGCGACCGGTTGGCAATGTGCCTGCACTCTTTGCAAAGGTGTCTGCAATCGCTGCGTTTTCCATGCTGCTTTGGCTCGTACCGAGCGACATTCGCTTTCTGAAGCAATGTCTCAATGTGATCGGCGTGCCGCTTGTCGGCGGGGCGCTTGCGATTCCGATCTTCGGGCTTACGCCACGCGACGCCTTTCTTGCTGCAACCTACACACTGCTTGGCATGCTGCTTCTTGTCTTCCTCGCAGCGACCGTGATGTGGGCTGTCGCCGGCTAAGTCTTCAACGCAGCGGCTTCGCGGGTACGCCCGCCACGGTCGCGCCCGCCTCGACATCACGCACCACCACCGCACCAGCACCGACGACTGCGTCATCACCGACGCGAATTCCTGGAATCAACACAGCACCCGCACCAATCTGAGCGCGCGCACCCACATGTACGCCACCGCACAGTACAGCGGCTGGCGCAATGTGTGCAGCATGTTGCACCACACAGTCGTGTTCGACCACCGCGCGGGTATTCACGATCGCCAGTCGCGAAATGCGCGCGCGCGCATGCACGATTGCTCCGGTACCAACGAAGACTCCTGCGCCAAGTTCGGCAGACTTCGAAACATGCGCGCTTGGATCGATGATGGATGCAAGGGCGCTCTCGGCGTCGAAGGCGCGGGCCCAGCGCTCGCGAAGCGCACCATCGCCAACAGCCGCGTGGACACGCGCACCAAGCTCTACTCGTTGCAGAATCTCCGCAGCAACAGCCGGATTTTCAGGGTCGCCAAGCCATGTGCATGCTGCAAAGGGACCTGATGCCGTCGTTGGAAGTCGATCGCGCGACGCAACTGCATGCACGCGAAATCCCGCACGAATCGCACATTCCGCGACCACAGCAGCATGACCTCCGCCGCCCAAAATGACGAGCGAAATTTGGGAGAGATCGTTGGCGTACACATTCATGAGGTTGCTCCATCTTCCGTCGTTGGAACTGGGCTCGCAAACACGGTTGGAAGATCGGGCGGAACTTTGGCAACGCGCTCTGCAACGGTGCGATCCCACGATCGAAGGTATCGCGCCACGCGCGCAGCCGAGTAGATCGCCCCACAGCCGTAGCACACGATCTGCCGTTGCGCGAGCAGCAGCGTGCCAACATCGACCGCGAGAAGGAGCGCAAGAAGCGCGTAGACGATTGGGTTGTTCGAGTACCCGAGCACCGCGACGGCAACGCCTAGAAAGGCGAAGACAATGATGAAGGGCGTGACCTGCGGGAAGTTCTTTCGCGTGTAAAGCTCGCCGCAGCCACAGATGACACAGCGCCGAAGCGCACCCGCATCATCAAGTGCACCGTCCCAGCGTAAAAAGAGATCGGTCCCGCCGTCGACCAACGGGACGCGGGCAGGCCTCGCGCGCTCGTTCACTTCGACGCGCGGCCGTCTCCGTCCGGAGGCGTCGCGGGGTTCGATGCGCATGCGCGCGAGATGATACGGTGCGCCCGCCATGTTCGAACCGCCGGAAGACACTGTTCCGCCCCAAGCCTCGACCGAAGCCATGCGTGCGTTCCTTGCTGGACGCTTTGTCGTTTTCGATGGACCAGATGGATCAGGAAAGAGCACGCAGTTTCGCCGCTTCGCCGATTGGGCTGCTGCGCAGGGTGTCACCGTGACCGAGGTGCGCGAACCAGGTGGAACAGCCATCGGCGAAGAGATTCGCAAAGTGCTGCTTGATCCGCGACACGGCGTCATGACCGTGCGCTGCGAAATGCTTCTCTACATGGCGAGCCGAGCGCAACTGTTGGAAGAACGCATCCGACCAGCGCTTTTGCGCGGCGAATTGGTGCTTGCCGATCGATTTGTGAGTTCGACGCTCGCGTATCAAGGCACTGCGGGCGGCATGACGCGTGATGAAATCATGGATGTTGCGCGTGTTGCCGTTGGTGACATGTGGCCCGACGAGATCGTCATTTTCGATGTCGATACCGACACCGCGTGGAAGCGCATGGCACTCTCGGGGCGCGCTGCGCCAGATCGCATGGAACAGAAGGACGCCGCCTTTCATCGGCGTGTGCGCGAGGGATATCTTCAACAGTGTCGCGAAGATCCGGCGCGCTATGTGGCCATCGACGCTCGCTGCGACGCAGAAACAGTGTTCGCACGAGTTGTGGAATCGTTCCTTGCGCGCATGAAGGCTGGGATTCGTCCTCGAACACGGCACGCCGAAACGCAGCGCTGAATGTCTCTACGCGCTCGAGAGCGATGCTCAATTTACCGCCGTTTCCGCACAAGATCACAGAGTTGATCAATGGCGATTTCGAGATCGTCGTTCACGATGAAGGCGTCGTACACACCGGATGATTTCGCAAAGTTGATCTCGGTTTGCGCTTCTGCAAATCGTCGTGCGATTGCAGCGTCGTCTTCGCGCCCACGCGCGCGCAGCCGCTTCAAAAGAGTTTCTTCGCTTGGAGGAAGCACGAAGACGCTGAACGCAGACGGCATGCGCATTTTCACATCCCGTGCGCCCTGTACATCGATATCAAGCACAATGAGTTTGCCCTCGTCGAGGGCATGCTGCACTTGCTCGCGCAGCGTTCCGTACCACGAACGGCCAAACACTTGCGCGTACTCAAGAAAGCGCTCGTCATGGATCCACTGTTGAAAAGTGGCCTGATCGACAAAGTGATAATCAACACCGTCACGCTCACGCTCTGTGCGCGCGCGCGTTGTTGCGCTGACGCTGAATTCGCCGCCGAGACGACGAATGACTTCATGCACGATGGTTGTTTTCCCAACCCCAGATGGGCCTGAAACCACAAGAAGAAGACCGTTGGACGCGTGCGCTGTCATGTGGATCTCAATTCACTCAGCGAGCGGAACAACATCATCTGCGTCGATGGTGAGTGACACACGATCACCAATCGCAGGAGGATTCTTTGGATTCAGTTCCGACACGCGCACAGCAACATCACAGCCATCAAGCCGTACTTCGTGTTGCGCATGGCCGCCAAGATAGATGCTCGATGTCACCGTTCCACACAGAGTATTGCGCGGCTCGCTTGCGCCGCGCGCAACCATGCGAAGCGCTTCTGGACGCAGCGAAAGCGACAATTCGGTCGCCTTTGGAAACGGCGCAACACTTGAGCAAAGGTCGCCCGCAGCTGTTTTGTACAGCGCTTCGGCCGAATCACTGCGCACCAACATTGCCGGAAGAAAGTTGGTGTCGCCCAAGAAATCCGCAACAAAACGCGAATTGGGTCGTCGATACATCGCACGAGGAGCGCCCGTTTGGATCACACGACCCGACTTGAGCACAGCCATGCCATCGGCGAGCGACAGTGCCTCGTCTTGATCATGCGTCACATACACCGTTGTGATTTTGAGCGTATCGACAATGCGACGAATTTCCTGACGCATCTCAAGGCGAAGTTTTGCGTCGAGGTTTGAAAGCGGTTCATCAAGCAGAAGTACGCTTGGTTCAAAGACGACAGCACGCGCGAGTGCGACGCGTTGCTGTTGACCGCCCGAGAGTTCTGAAGGTTTACGCTGCGCGTACTCAGCCATGCGAACGAGTTCGAGTGCGCCCTTCACCTTCTCGCGAATCGCTTCGCGCGACAGTTTGCGCACTTCAAGGCCAAACGCCACATTGTCAAAGACGGTCATGTGGGGCCAAAGCGCGTAGTTCTGAAACACCATGCCCGTGTTGCGTTCGTTCGCTGCGACGCGGGCGACATTTCGGTCGCCGAAGAGAATGCGACCTTCGGTGGGCTCCGTGAAACCGGCGATCATGCGCAAAAGCGTGGTCTTGCCGCAGCCAGAGGGACCAAGCAAAAAGAACAGGCTCCCTGTCGGGATTTCGAGATTGACATCGGCCACTGCAGCTGTGTCGCGGAAGCGTTTGACAAGGCCTTCAATGCGAATGGCGGTCATGCGCAGAAGGTACAC
Source organism: Limnohabitans sp. (assembly GCA_030054275.1). Lineage (GTDB taxonomy): Bacteria > Planctomycetota > Phycisphaerae > Phycisphaerales > SM1A02 > QWPT01. The sequence continues at coordinate 7,444 of JASGCF010000009.1, forward strand.
GACCCGAGGCGTCTCGCGTTCCCGTAGGATGCCGCTGTGGCGAAGCGCACGAACCGAACGCGAGAAACTGCGGCTCCCGAGACGACGCCGATCGACCCTCGCTTGGCGTGGATGAATCGCATTCGCCAGTACCGCGGTCGGCGTGAGCCCGATGTCACCGTTGATCGTGTTCTTGGCGCTCTTGAGCGAGATTTTGCGCAACGACGACGCGAACTCGGCGATGTGGTGGATGTGTGGAACGATCTTGTTCCGCGCAATGCGCGCAACATGGCTTCTGTTGGCGGCGTTGCGCAGGGCACGCTGACGGTCGTTGTAGAAACCTCGGGTGCGATGTACGAGGTTTCACGCTTGCTGCGCGACGGGCTTGAACGCGCGTTGGTAGACCGGCTTCCTGGCCGCGTGCGACGCGTCAAAGTGAAAGTTGGCGGGCAACATTCGGCGTGAGATCGCGACTCGCGATTCATGACTCGTCATGCACGCCACAGCGAGCGAAAGCGGGCACCTGAAGCGCGCGAAGCGGCGCTTCAGCAGCCCGCGAGTTGCGAGCGCTGCACGACGCCGCTCACGCCAAAG
>JASGCF010000009.1:8116-20641 GCA_030054275.1 Limnohabitans sp.
CGAGCAAAAGCCTGCGGACGCGGCGAAGCCGCCCCGCAGGCTAGTTGCGAGCGCTGCACGACGCCGCTCACGCCAAAGCGAGCAAAAGCCTGCGGACGCGGCGAAGCCGCCCCGCAGGCTAGTTGCGAGCGCTCAAATTCAGTCCCGCTCTTCCACACCCTTGCGGACTTGCCAGTACTCGAGTTCGATCGGAGCTTGGCGTCCGAAGATGGTGACAAGAACGCGAACGAGGCCCTTCTCGGGCAGCACTTCGTCGATCTCGCCTTCGTAGTTCTGGAAGGGGCCATCCTGAATGGTGACCTTGTCGCCCTTCGCGAATTCCATCTTGACTTGCGGAGCCTCCTCCGGCTTGCGCGAATCGAAAAGCATCTTTTCGACTTCGTGCTGCGCCATCGGTGTCGGCCGCCCAGCGGTGCCTACAAAGTCGCCAACGCCGTCGGTCTCCTTGATGAGGAAGAAGACATCCTGCGGAATGCGGCCGTCCGGCTCAAGACGCATCTCAACAAACACATAGCCCGGGTAGAGCATGGATTCGGTGATGCGCTGCTTGCCGCCCTTGAGCGACTTCGTCTTCTCGGTCGGCACCATGATGCGGCCGACGAATGCTTCCATGCCTTCAATCTGAACCTTGCGGAGCAGAGTCTGACGCACCGAACGCTCTTTGTTGCTCGCGACGCGCAGCACGAACCAATTCATGCCCTCGCGGAACATCGGGAGATCGGTCGCTGGGTCGAAACTTTCAGTCTGCTCAAGCTTCGACTTCTCGCCAGCCTTGCCCTTCTGCGTTGCGGCAAGGGCCTGCGTCGAGACACCCATGACCTCGTGCGGCCGTTCTACGGCGCGCCGCGCATCGACACCGCGCTTCAAGGTTTTTGGCGACGCTTCTGCGTCGGTGTGCGTTGCCTCGGTATTGTCGGTGCCTTCGGTCATATCTTTCATCTCCGGTTCGTCTTCGCGAGACTTACCCGTGCAATCCCGTCTCGGATCTGAACTGGTTTAGCTTTGCAGCACTTTGATCAACTGGAAGAACCAGACGAACAGCAGTTCGAGTGCGTAGCAGAACACTGCAAGAACGATGGCCGTCACAATCACCGCAGTCGTCGAACCGATGACCTCGCGGCGCGTCGACCAATTGACTTTCTTCATCTCGCCTTCGGTCGCGATCAAGAAGTCAACTGTCCGCGGCTTCACGAAGACCAAGTAGTACACAACCGCTGTGAGCAAGCCACCGATGACGATGGCGCCGCCGGCTGCGACATACAACTCATTCACGCCTTCGATGCGGAACGCTTTGAGATACTTCCACATCCAAAGGATGGCAAGCAATCCGATAAGCGAAGTACCAATCACGGTTCCGGCGCGGGTGTAGTAACCCTGACCCGGCTTATAGACGGACCAACCGCGTGACGGCTCAACCGAAGCTGCGTTGGAAGGATTCGCGTCTGGCATGGGAGTTCCTCAACAACAGGTCTCGGACGGTTTCACGACTGGCTGGCAGGCGTGCATGTGCGAACCATGCATGAACCATGCATGAACCATCTTTGAAGACTGGTCCAAACTTGTCCAAGTTTGTTCGCTGTCGCACGATCGCACTGGCCTCGCGCTTTCAGTCACGCGCTGCGCAGTTCGCACAACGCAGCACGCATGTGGTTCACAAACTGAACTTTCACAGAACACGCCGAGAGGGGATCGAACCCACGACCTGCGGATTTGGAATCCGCTGCTCTACCAGCTGAGCTATCGGCGTAACAAAGAGAAAGCAACGCGTCGCTTGCGCAGCAATGCTTGGACAACAAGCCAAACACGCCCGCAAACCACGCTCACTTCCGCTTGATTTTGTGCAGTGTGTGCTTGCGCAACTTGGGGCAGTACTTCATGTAGCCCTCCTTGACGCGCTCGAGAATGCCACCCTTGACACGAATGTTCGTGCGGTAATTCATCTCGCCGGTCTCGGTGCACACGAGCCAAACCCATTCACGATCCATGGACTTCTTTGCCATTGTCTGCTCTCTTTCAATGCTTGCGCATTCACACACTCTCAAGATCAGGCGTGCTGCGGGGCATACGACTCGCCCCGCGGCACCCTGCTTCAATCTGTCTTAGGTCCCACCTAGCTTCGGCCAGAACTTGGCCGATGCGGTTAGGCCCACCTAGCTTCGGCTAGAACTTGGCCGATGCGGTTAGGTCCCACCTAGCTTCGGCCAGAACTTGGCCGATGCGGTTAGGCCCACAGCCTCGGCCAGTCCTTGGCCGAAACGGTAAAACCACATTAAGCCATGATGTCGGTGACGACGCCCGAACCGACGGTACGGCCACCTTCGCGAACTGCGAAGCGAACGCCTGCTTCCATCGCGACGCCCTTGCCTTCAAGGTCGACGATCATCTGGACATTGTCGCCCGGCATGCACATTTCTGCGCCGACGAGTTCTTCGATCTTGCCGGTGATGTCGGTCGTGCGGAAGTAGAACTGTGGCTTGTAGCCCTTGAAGAACGGCGTGTGACGGCCGCCTTCGTCCTTCGTGAGGACATAGACCTGAGCCTTGAACTTCGTGTGCGGCTTGATCGAGCCAGCCTTGCAGAGCACTTGACCGCGCTCGATGTCTGCCTTTTCAACGCCACGGAGGAGGAGACCGACATTGTCGCCGGCGATACCGCTGTCGAGAGTCTTCTGGAACATTTCGACGCCGGTGACGGTGGTGACCTTCACATCCGGACGGAGACCAACGATTTCAACGTTGTCGCCGACCTTGACCATGCCGCGCTCGATACGACCGGTGGCGACGGTACCACGGCCCTTAATCGAGAACACATCTTCGACCGACATGAGGAACGGCTTGTCCGTCTCGCGCTGCGGCTCTGGGATGAAGGTGTCGATCGCGTCCATGAGGTCGGCGATGCACTTGTTGGCGGTTGAGTCGCCTGGGTTCTGGAGCGCTGGGAATGCAGCGCCGCGGATCACTGGGGTGTCGTCGCCTGGGTAGCCGTACTTCGAGAGGAGGTCGCGGATTTCCATTTCGACGAGGTCGAGGAGTTCAGCGTCAGCGATGTCGCACTTGTTGAGGAAGACGACGATCTTCGGAACGCCGACCTGACGGCCGAGGAGGATGTGCTCGCGGGTCTGCGGCATAACGCCGTCGACGCCCGAGACCACGAGGATCGCGCCGTCCATCTGGGCAGCACCAGTGATCATGTTCTTGACATAGTCGGCGTGGCCGGGGCAGTCGACGTGCGCGTAGTGACGGTTGGCCGTCTCGTACTCGACGTGCGAGGTTGCGATGGTCACGATCTTGGTTGGGTCGCGGCGACCTTCCGACTCAGACGCCTTCGCGACTTGGTCGTAGGACACCGGCTTGCTGAAACCACGCGCTGCCTGCACAGCGGTGATCGCTGCGGTGAGGGTGGTCTTACCGTGGTCGACGTGGCCGATGGTGCCAACATTGACGTGGGGCTTCGTACGATTGAAGTTCTCTTTGGCCATGTCTCTTGCTCCAGCTTTCGCCCGCCCCTTGCAACACGCAGCGGGCGGAAGTGAGGAATTTCGGCCTTCCCTTCATGGGAAAAGCCAACTGAGGGATTGGGCAACGCCATCCACGACGCCGCCAAAGCCACCGAAGGGGATTGAACCCTCGACCTCACCCTTACCAAGGGTGTGCTCTACCACTGAGCTACGGTGGCGAAGAAGTTTTCTGCCCGCCGCGGGGCACGCTTGCGCGTGAACACCGCACACGGTCCGGCTGAAACCTTCGCACGCGCCGCCGGCGCGCGTGCGTTCATCGGACAGGCACGCGCAGGACTTGGAAGGATCCTCAAATCGCATTCGAATCTGCTTCGAATCTCTTGCGAGGACACCGCCAACCATGCACCAGCCACCGATGAAAAACCGTGCCAGATGGCACGGTGGGACGGAGAGTCTAGCAGGTCGGAAACGCGATGCAACCCTCCATGCACACGCGCGACGAGAGAATTGCCGGAACCCAACGCACATCACCAACAACGCGGACCATCGATGTGGTGTGCATGTCCGTTGAAGTGTCCGGAGTACACGAGCCCGCTTCGCGCGGTGAAAGCGCACGCGGACTTAGTTCGTAAAGAAGGTCTTGCGCTCGAGGTTCATCACACGGACCCCTAAATCCTTCTCGAGTTCAACGAGCCCCGTCCATTCGGGAATGGTGTCGACATGCCCGTCGAGGAACAGCATGAGCGTGTTTTTGCCTGAATAACGCCAGTCCACGCCAGCGAGGTCAAGCGCGGCATTATTCGGACTCACATTATTGGAGTTGAACGCGAGCAACTCTCCAGCGTTGCTGTCGCAGCAGTACATCGATACTTCGGGCCGCTTCATCTGCCCCATGGTCCACCACTTGCCGGCGTATGGCGTCGCAGAAGTCGGTGGGCGCGCGTCGAAGAACGGATTGCCACCAAAGTAGCCAAGTTCTCCGCGCTCGAGATCTGTGGCACCGGTTCCGAAGGGCGTTGCACCGTCGCCACCGACGGTCTTCTCCATGATCTCTGCGCTCCGGAATGGATTCGTACCGTCCCAACCTTGCGCATAGAGCGCTGCGTCGGGCGAGTCGTATCGGTAATCCCAGTACGGGCCTGTCGACTCACCAATCGATCCAACCGGACCGAAGCCGCCGCTCGTCCAAAGAATGTCGGTCCACGAGCCGTAGCCCGCCGCACCAATCGGCGGTGAAGTGCCTGGTGGCGACACAGAGCGTGGCTTGCCATTCACGATGCTTGGTGTACTTGGATCGCGGTAATCAAAGGCTGTTGGCACAATGGAATCGCGATTGTCGGTGGCGTAGAGCACCAGCAACTGTCCAACTTGACGCAGGTTCGCTTGGCTGCGGCCCCACAGCGCGTTCCGACGCGCCAAATTCACTGCAGGCAGCAGAATCCCGAGCAAAAGCACGATGACGCCCACGACCGCGAGGATCTCGACGATGGTCATGCCACGGGTCATGCCACGGGTCATGCCACGATGCGCGCGTGAACCGAACGGATGATTGCGAACTGTGGATCGTTCGTGCATGCGTGTACTCACTCGTGTGTCTGCTGTTCTCTGGTCTGCCGACAGTTCCCGACATGTACCAACATGTACCGACATGTGCGAGCTTCCGAACCGCGCTGCGTCCCTTTCGGATGCGCACCTATGAACAGCCGCGTGTTGCGACGGGTCATAGTACATACGCCCTCCCTGCTGTTCAGAGCCTGTTCAGCAGGAACACCGCATTTGGACAGGTTGGCCGGCGTTGAAACCCCGAGCGTCGCCCATCAACGCATGCCCATCAACTCATCGCCCATCAACTCATCGCCCATCAACTCATCGCCCATCAACTCATCGCCATCGTCATCAAGAACTCCGCATTCGACTTTGTCTTCGAAACGCGCGTGCGCAGCAGTTCCATCGCGTCGACCACATTCATATCGCTCACAACCTTGCGGAGGCGCACGATGAGTTCGTGCTCCTTCGGGTCGAGCAACAACTCTTCGCGGCGAGTACCAGAGGCACCGATATTGATCGCCGGATACACGCGCTTCTCAACCAACTTGCGGTCGAGATGCAATTCCGCGTTGCCGGTGCCCTTGAACTCTTCGAAGATGACTTCGTCCGCGCGCGAGCCGGTGTCGACGAGCGCCGTGCCGAGGATGGTGAGCGATCCGCCGTTTTCGATGTTGCGCGCAGAACCGAAGAACTTCTTCGGCTTGATGAGCGCCGCGTTGTCGACGCCGCCCGAGCCGATCTTGCCCGAATTCGGAAGCGCATTGTTGTATCCGCGCGCAAGTCGCGTGATCGAGTCGAGCAGGATCACCACATGCTCGCCGAACTCAACCATACGACGCGCCTTCTCCATCACCATCTCGGAGACTTGGATGTGGCGAATGGCTTCTTCGTCGAAGGTGCTCGCAACCACTTCCACATGCGACGGCGTGTTGCGCTTGAAATCGGTCACTTCTTCCGGACGCTCATCGACGAGCAGCACAATGACATGCACATCTTTGTGATTGGTCGCAATCGCGTTCGTGATCTGTTGCAAAATCACGGTTTTACCAGTGCGTGGCGGTGCCACGATAAGCGCGCGCTGGCCGAAACCGAGCGGCGTGACCATATCGATGATGCGTGTTTCGACTTTGCCGGAACCAAGCATTTCAAGGTGAATGCGCTTGTTCGGGTGCAGCGGCGTGAGGTTCTCAAAGGTCGGAAGGTCTTGCAGTGTGGACGGATCGCGACCGTTCACGCTTTCAACACGCAACAGCGCGAAGTAAATCTCTTGATCCTTGGGTGGGCGCACGAGTCCCTTCACCACATGTCCGCGACGCAAGCCAAAGTGGCGAATCTGCGCGGGTGAAACATACACATCGTCTGGTGACGGGCAGTACGAGTAGTCAGCGCTGCGCAGGAAGCCGTAACCATCCGGAGTGATCTCAAGCGTGCCCTCTGCGATCATCAGGCCGGCCTTCTGGGCCCGCGTCTTCAAGATCTCAAACACCAACTTTTGCTTCGGTTGATTGAGGTCCTCAACGCCTGATTGCTTCGCCAACTTGTTGAGTTGGTCGAGCGGCATCTTCTGCAACTTCGCGAGGTTGAGATCGTCCTTCTTGGCGACCTCGTACTTGCCCTCAAGTTCCTTCTCGATTTCCGCAAGTTCTGCTGCGAGTTGCTCGTCGGTCGGCATCTGGCCAGGTTCAAGTCGGATCGATGGAACCAGCGGACGCTGTGGGCGTTCACCGCCGCCGCCACCTCCACCGCCGCCTCCTTCACCACCGCCGCCTCCACCCTTGCCACGACGACGACGACGACCTTGCTTATGACTCATCTCAATGCTCCTGATCCTGAACGCCGCGCTTCGACGAAGCGCGCATGAATGAACTGAACAATCGATGTTGCGCTCTCCATCTCGCGCAACGGAAACAAACGAACCAAACGATCGAACGCGCCTGTCTGACTGGCGGTTGATTGTGAGGGGATTTTGCGTCACAAGACTGAAGAAGTGCGGCGATGGTGCCCACAAGTCATTCAGCACGATTCTGTGCGGCTTCACATGACTTCGATACATGCTCCAGCACGGAGGATCGACCGTCGAGGAAGCCGAAGAATCATTGAGTCCACCACGGGTGCGCGACGCCTCGCACGCCCGTCATCGCAGAAGCGACCACGGGATATTGACTGAACCGCGCGCGCAGGTCAAGTCGGCCTGAAATCGCTTACGGAGACGCAGTCACGCGACCCGCCGCGAGGATGCTTGAGAGCACCGTACGAACGGCAGATTGCAGCGCCTCGTGTGTGCCATGATTGGCAATGACATGCGTGCTGCGTCTGCGTTTCTCTTCGAGAGGCAATTGCGCAGCTTCGCGCCTTGTCAATTCCTCGTCGCTCCAACCGCGAGATCGCGCAACGCGCTGCAGTCGATCTTCACGCGGCGCGTCTACAAACACCACCGCATCGCACTCGCGATCAAGGCCAACTTCAAGGAGAAGCGGCGCGTCGATCACAAACGCAGGGACGCTGGGCGCCGCCTGCGCAAATTGCGCGCGGCGAAGCGCTTCAATGCGCGGATGCATGATGGCTTCGACACCGCGGCGTACATCTGGAGCTTCAAAAATGGCGCGGGCAAGCAATGCGCGATCGATGGATCCGTCGTGTGTTTGCACGCTTGAGCCCGTCGTTTGAAAGACAAGCGCTGCGATCGCCTCGCGAACTTCTGGTGCTGCAAGCACCCGACGCGCAAGCGCATCGCTCTCACAAATCTCGCAGCCAAATGCTGCGAAAATTCGCGCGACTTCGCTCTTGCCGCTTCCGATTCCACCGACGATGCCGATCACCGGACGCGTGTCGCGGGATGCTGTTGAGTTCGCTGAGGGCTGCGCGGAAGTCACTTGTTTAGAATACGAACTCAGCGGGCCTCTCGCGACGCTGCGAGTGTCGCCGTACGAACCGATTTTCGCGTTGAGATGCGTCAGCCTCTCCCGCCGCGCAACACCATGCGGAAGGCAAGCGAGCGCACTTCGCGACCATGACGCAACAGAATTCTGCGGCGCGCAGCGCGCAGGCCCGGCACCGTCATCGTGTTCTGCTGAATACTCGCAAACAACGAGAAATCAAGCGCTGCAGAGCGTACCCAGTCGATGTCGCGCTCATATCCACTCACGGCAAGTGCGCCCGTTTCCTCGATGAATTGCTTCAGTCGGCGCTGACTCACGCCCAGCGTCTGGCAGCAGCCAAAGTGGATGACGCGGCCTGCGCATTTGCCGCGTAATTCTTTTTCAAGTTCGTCGAGCGTCACGCGCGCGCTGCGTCGGCGAAGATCGCCAAACTGCACTTCGCCCTCAATCCCATGAAACGCGAGATACAGAATCGGCAGGTCGTCGTGGCGACGCTGTGTCCACTTCTTGAGGTAGTAGTTCAGAGCGTCATTCGTGACCACATTGCGGTGCACGAATGGAATGGCGAGGGGCGAACTCCGCAGCAACGCCAGCATCGGCTCGACGGACGCAGACTTCCGCACCTCAGACCAATCGGTTTCGAGGCAGAAAATTCCACGCACCTTGGTACGGGAATGGGCAAGCGTGTAATCGCGCATCAGCATGGCAAGCCTTCCTCAGAAGTCACGCAGCACGACACCGTGCGACGCTCGACGCGTGGCAATCCACGGCCGTGTGAACTCGGATCTCTTCCTTCAAACAACACTGTCGGAGCGGTCGCATTGTTGCCACGCGAACGGGTCAAATGGCCGAGTTTCGGCGGGAAAACCGTACTTTCGCGCAATCTTCGGAGGTTGTTCGCAGGCCCCCCACGCAACCCCTCGTTTACAGCGCTTGGCGGGGGGCTCAGCGCCTGTGGGCCGGTCGCGGAGGTCCTGAAACCACCGGCTTGCGGTAATCGCATGTGGTCACAAGTGCGCGCGAAGCCTTCGGGCTCTGTTTATGCACGACCATTCCACATCCTGACCACACGGGTTTCCCGCTCAAAGCCCAAGACCGAGATGGTGCCAGTCTCGAGATAAAAGCGTTCGCCATCTTCTGGCGACAACCGCAACCACACTGCTGCGAGCACCCGCAGCATGTGACCGTGGCTGAAGAGCGCGATATCGCCCTCCACGGAAAGGGCTCGGTCGATGACATGTCGCGCGCGCGCGGCCACATCCTCGGCCGTCTCGCCGTTGGGTACCCCATCCTGAAAAAGATTCCATGACGCGTTTTGTTGACGAATGGAGGCCGTTGTGAGCCCTTCGTAGTCGCCGTAGTCCCACTCACGCAGGTCGTCTGTGGTCTCGGCGCGGGTCAAGAGCCCGGCCAATGCACAGGTCCGGAGAGCACGCGTACGCGGGCTGGTGAGCACCAAACCAAACGGGTGGTTCTCAAACACGCTGCGCAAGAGCGTGGCGCGGCGCTCGCCCTCTTCTGTCAGGGGAATGTCGGTGCGCGATGTGTGCCGACCGCTGAGGCTCCATTCGGTCTCGCCGTGACGAATGAGGAACAGTTTCTTCGTGTGTGGTGCGTCCGCCATGGGAAGTGCCGAGCATACCCGCCACGGGCGCGAAGGTCCGAAATGCAAGGTCCGCAATTCTCCGTATCATCGCGCCCCATGACGCCCGGAGCGATGCACCTCGACAGAGAACCGTCCACAGCGCAGCCGACTGCTGCAGAGCGTGGCTACGCGGTTGTTGCAAGTACGGTTGTGTTTCGTGTGCTTCGCGGCGAACTGTGCGTCGGACTGCCGAATCACCGCACGACCGATGGTTTGCGCCGCGGCGTTGCGTCGGCCACACCGAACGCACTCGCGCTTGATGCAGGACTTGAAGCCGCGGCACGATTGGCTGCGACGAGCGTGGTTCCAGCGCGTGAAATCGTGCGCCTTGGACATGCTGGCGTGCGGACCTTCGCGAATGGTTCGAGCGCGGCCATGCATCCAAGCGCGGCCATGCACATCGTCAGTTGGGCCATTGCTCGACCACTTGCGCTCACCGCCGGCTCACCCGACATCGTCGAAGCCGAGGAGCATTTCGTAGCACTGTCCGCGCTTCCTGAACTCGACCCTGTGACGCGCGGCGTCTTGGCCTGCGCGTTCGATGCGTTCCTCGACATCACACTCGCAGACGCGCTCACGCGGCGCTTGCTCCCGCGCCACATCCTGTTCCGCAAAACCGATGGCTTCGCTGGACGCAGCCCATTCGAACAAGCGCTCGGGGAAGCAAGCGATGCCAACAGCAACGAAGGCGAGCCTGAAGTGCCTGTCTTCGTCGGTTTATTGCCCGATCCATTCCCTCTGTCATCGCTGCGTGAGCTCTACGAACGCCTTCTTGGCGCCCCGCTTGATCGCGGCAATTTCCGACGGCAGTTCCACGAGATCATCTCGCACGGCCCGATCAAGGCGCTGCCGATCTTCGAGCGTGGCGTGCCGCATCGCGCTGGTCAGTTGTTCACCTTCGACCGCGCTGCATGGGCGCGATTTGCAGCGAAGTGAATGGGACGAGAAAGTCAACCAACCCAAAAACAACCAACCCAAAAACAACCAACCAACGGTTTCCGCGCCGCTGGTTGATTGGGCTGAGATGAACTGCGTTTCCCAAACTGCGTTGATACCCGCAACTGTCGAATCCGAACACTGACAATCGGAAGTCTGGCGGAAGCGCGAAGGTCCTTTCAAACCGCGCAACCTCCTGATCAAAAGAGTCGAACGGTTGGTCGATCTTTCAATCAGTCGTCTTCGAGGCGCGCGTCACACACGCAGCAGAAACACCCGCGCGGGACGCGCTCCGCCAGACTTCCCGTGGTGGAGTCGTATGGAACCGTGATGGAACCGTGGAGTTCGTGATGGGGACTTGTGATGGGGACTTGTCTAGGGCAACTGGTGCGCTTCTTGCGCTCGTTGCGATCTTGACGCCAATCCATACGCGCCGATGTCACCGCGGTTCGCAGGTGTTTCGCGAAATTTCCGTCGGTTGATTGGTCGTTTCTGACGGCCGTCTCGGAAGCCTGTGGGGTTTCATCTTCGTCACCTCTGTGCTCGGTTTACGGTGTTGGGTTGATGTCGCTCACCTCCAACGCATTGACGAGGCAGCCAACCCGCGGTGACACTCCGCGTATGGATGTCTCGTCATTGCTACCCGTGTGTGTGCAACAAGGCCGCGTGGCTGTGGTGACACTGCGGAATCCAGCGCGCCGCAACGCGCTTGATCTTGCAGCGCTCGATGCGCTTGAGCGCGCGATTTCTGATGCGCGACAGAAGTGCGAGCAACGCGCGTCCGATTGTGTCGTGGTGCGCGCGGATGGCGAGGCGTTTTGTGCAGGATTCGATCTTGCAGCATGTGCAGAGAACCCCACGCTCGTCGGCGATTTTCTCTACCGCCTCAGCGCGTGCGTGCAAACACTTCGTGCGATTGACGCGCCCGTTGTAGCACGCGTACAGGGTGCGGCACTTGCGGGAGGCTGTGCACTGCTCACTGGTTGTGACTTCGTTGTCGTCGCATCCAACGCGCAACTTGGTTACCCAACGCATCGCATTGGAATCTCGCCCGCCGTCAGTATTCCTTCACTTCTCTCGCGCATGGCAGGCAACGCACGCGCGCTGCTTCTCTCGAACGACCTCATCGATGGAACCGAAGCACTCGCACGCGGACTCGCCACTTCTCTCTCGCAGCCTGAAGAACTCGATCGCGACTTCGAACTGTTGGTCGCGCGTTTGCTCTTGAAGGGCCCCGAAGCACTTCGCGCAACCAAGGCGTGGCTGCGCACACTTGAAGAGCGTGGCGACGGCGTACTTGGTCGCGTTGTCGCGCGTGACCAGCATGCGTTCGAGCGCGCGCGTGATGCAAGTATCGCACTGGGCGAAGGCGATGAGTTTGCCTCGATGTTGCGCGCATTTTGGGCATCGCGCGGAGGTCGCTGACATGGGTACGGATTGCGTGGAGATTTTCCGGTGATCGTTCGCTCGATTCGTTGGATGCGACGCAAGTTGCGAGAGATCGATCGTTCGTCGCGACGCGTAGAACGCACCATCTTTGATCGTGCACAAGGTGTCGCGTTTGTGCTCGCGCTTGTCATCGCACCACTTGCAACGCTTCATATGGAAACAGTGCGAGTACGCGACGATCGCGAAGCCCTGCTCTTGGTGCGGGTCTTTCGTGAAGATGATGGCGCACCTGTGCGCGCACAGGCGGTCGATTTCGCAGAGCGCGGTATGCCGTGGGCTTCGCTCATTCCGCTTGCAGAAGTGGAATTCATTCGGCGCACAACATGGTGCGGATGGCCGTTTGCGACTTCGGAAACAGATTGGCCGCTTGAAGAGCCAACGCGTCTCGTTGGTGCTGGGCGTGAGCGCGACATTGATGCGTATCGCGGCGTTGCGCGCGGTGTGTTTGAAAAGTCGCGCATCACCGTCGATGCTGCAGGTACTCGCACGCATGTTGTGTCATGGATCTTCTCGATCGGAATCTGGTGGATTCTGCTTGTTTTCGCATCGTTTCTCCTCATCGCGCCGCTGCAACTCGCGTGGCGCATCGCACGACGCACGCGAACGCATGT
>JASGCF010000009.1:20741-25999 GCA_030054275.1 Limnohabitans sp.
TCATCGCGCCGCTGCAACTCGCGTGGCGCATCGCACGACGCACGCGAACGCATGTGCGGCAGTCGCGCATTGACCGCTGTCATTGCCCAAACTGCGGATACAACGCACGCGAATCCATTCTGCGCGGCATTTGCCCCGAGTGTGGAAGTGAGTTGTACGAGCGTCCCGACTACGACGGCTGACGAAGTAGCGCGCAATCACTTCGCCCACGCGGCGCGCAGACGCGATTGCGCTTCATCGCCTGCAATGATGCGTGCGCTGATCTCTGCAGCTTCGTCCGCGACAGCATCATCGAGCGAGCCATCAAGTTCATTCAGCCACGCCTTTGTTGCGGCAAGCGCTTTCGGTCCACCTTTGGCTAGACGCTCCGCAAGCGACTGTGCAGCCGAGTGAAGTTCCGATTCTTCGACGACATGCGTCGCCAGTCCGCGACGGAATCCCTCTTCACCGGACATCGTGCCGCCAGCAAGCAGCATTGCTCGCGCTGCGCCTGCGCCGATCTTCTTCATCAGCCACGGCGCCACCACAGCAGGACAAATTCCAAGATCAACTTCCGGATAGCCCAGTTTCGCGTCGGCGTGTGTGATGGCAAAGTCGCACACCACCATCAAACCGCAACCGCCGCCGATCGCGGCTCCTTGCACGCGGGCGATGGTTGGAAGTGGAAGCTTGCGAATGGCGCGCGAGGTACGCGACAGCGCACGCAACATGTCGCCCATGGCCACAGGGTCATCAGCGACGGCCTTGAGATCCATGCCGGCACAGAAACTTTTTCCCTCACCACCAAGGATCAGGACGCGCGCTGTTGCGTCTCGTGCAACATCGTCAACCGCGGCACCGAGTGCCGCGATGAGTTCTCGCGAGAGTGCGTTGCGCGCCTCGGGTCGCGCGAGTTCGATGGTGTGTATCCCGCTTGAAACGCTGTGCTTGACGAGCATTTGCAAAGCGTAGCGCCTTCGCGTGTCTCTCGCGCGTCTCGCGCATGTTGTGCCACAAACAGAGTTCGATCGAGCGTGTATCTTTCGCGCATGCTTCCCTATGAAGTCCGCGACGGCGTTCATGTTCTCTTCCTCCAACCGAATCCAGAGAAGCCTCGTGGTGGCGTGGTGGTACTCGATGCGTGGTTGATTGGCGAGATCAAGGCAACGCTTGCTGCGATCGCTGCCGAGAAGCCGAAGGGCTTCGTGCTTGCGAGTGCCTCAACGCGCGTCTTCGTGGCGGGCGCGGACCTCGCCGAGATCGACGCACTCGACGACGCGGCGCTTCACGGCTACCTCAAGGCCGGCGCCGAAGCCTTCGCGATGATTCCAGCGCTTGGTTGTCCCAGCGCTGCAGCCATCCATGGTGCGACACTTGGCGGCGGGCTCGAGATCGCGATGCACTGCGATGCGCTTGTCGCCGCGATGCCTGCGGAAGGTGCGAAGCCGTGGCAGGTTGGTCTACCCGAGGCGGGACTTTGCATTTGTCCAGGCTGGGGCGGCACGCAAATGCTGCCGGCGCGCATCCTGCCCGCGCTTGCGATTGAGCGGACGGCAACTGGGCAAACTTGGTCGTCGAGCGACGCGCCGCAATGCCTCTTTGATGTGCGCGCTGATGCAGGGAGTGGCGCAGAAGGTGCCGTCGTCGCCGCCATCGCGTGGGTCAAGGCGCAGGATGTATCGACCGGTTGCTTCGTGGCGATGCATGCGCCGCGTCGCACGATCTCGGCAAAGAATACGGCTGCAATTGCACCGATCTGCGACGAGCTCTCGCCGAAGGTGGGCACAACAAAGCACGGCGCCGCGTGCATCGACGCCGTACGGACTGGTCTTGCGAAGGGCTGGGATGCGGCGGTCGCCTGCGAGCGCGATCACCTTGTGAAACTGCGCCACACGCCGGAGGCGCGCGCAAAGCTCGACGCATTCCTGAAGAAGTGATGCTGCGAAGATTCGACGCGCTTACGGACACGCGCCCCATGAACTCAAAACAGACGCGAGATCGGCTCCGTCAACAAGTCCGCTGCCGTCGACATCGCTGCGAGGAAGTTTGCCGCCCGCGGTGCCCCACGCATTGATGACGGCTGCAAGATCGACAGCGTTCACCACACCATCCTCGACGACATCTGCGGAGCACGGCTCACATTGATCCGGAATGTTGTTCGCATTCGCGTCGACGAGTTCGCCCGCACGAATTTGTCCGTAATCGACGATGCCGTCGTTGTTGCAGTCGGCGGACCATTCGATGATGTAGGCGACGGGCAGAGGATAGGGTCCACAAAAACTGTCTCCGACCATGTCATTCCATAACTGACGCGGTGCTGAGCCGGTTGGTGAGAAGTAGTGAAGCGAGTCTTCATTGAGACCGCCGCAGGCGTCGTTTGGCGCTCCGCTTATCCAAATGCTCCAGGGTTCACCACTCTGCCATTCCCAACCACCGAGGGGTTCGGATGCACCAGAAAGTTGTCGTCCGCCAAGCCATGGACCCATCGCGCCATCCCAGAGCGACGGCGACCGAGCGATCTGCCAAACGAAGTTGTCTTCTGCGGCAGTCCGTGGGCTTGCGAGATAACCGCCGAGCGACGATGCAAGGCTTGCCGCTGCGCTCCAAGTCACGCCCGTGACCTCACGACCTGCCTGATACCAATGCCCATTCCCGCCATCTGCCACGCGCCACTGCACCGCATCCTGCGCGGCCGCGCTACTTGAGAAGACGCTGCTTGAAAGAACCACGGCTGCCACGACTCCGGCGCTACGAACGATCATCTCGGAACTCCTCGCCGCGGGGGTAAAGCGATCCGCGGCGGGTCGAGAGCCACTCAGCGCGCCGACACGACAGAAAATCCCGAGGATTGACGCAAAAACAAGAAGTGCGACCGAGCGCGATCTCCAGTCGGACCGCCGTGAGAGTGACTGCGCTACACGCGCAAGTCCGTGTTCCTCGTAGTGATACGACTTCACACCGACCAGCCTGTCAGTTCACGCACGCGAGCGAGTTCCGCCGCAATCGCGCGCCCATCGGCCGTTCCGATTTCATCGCGCAACATCGATTCGGCTTCCGCGCGCACGCGGCGCATGGCAAGTCGCACTTCACCCGCAACCGCAGATTCGCTCAGGCCACATTCCACTGCGAGTTGCGCATAACTCACGCCATCGAAAAAGTGCCGATGAAAGCAGTCGTAGGCGCGCGTGCGGCCGTCAATATCGAGCGTTGCATATGCCGCCCGACACGCGGCCTCGACAAGCGCAAACGCCCACGCGCGCTCAAAGGCGTGCTCGGCGTCCGGTGTGTTCGACACCAGATTTTCCGGCTCCGCACCATCGCTCCGCGCGTTCTCGCGCGCACGGTCGCGCAGTATGCCGCGCGCATGAAAGACAAGGCCGTTCAGCATCCAGCGCCGCAACGGTATGCCGCTTGCCCGCCAATCTGCGAGATAGCGCGCGTCAGCAACTTTCGCCGCGAAAAAACCATGTACCAACTCATCCGGCTCATCGACGGTCGCGAGGCGCGACTGCGCCGCGTATGCCACCAGCGGCGCGCGGTAACGCGCCATCAAGTGGTTGCGCGCTTCCGACAACGATTCCGCCGTCGCCGTGTCGAGGCACACCGTGAGGAATGTCGCATGTGTGGTTGGAAAGTCTGCGAGCACTTCGCGCGGCATGGCGCGAGTCTACTTTCTCGCAAGTCGCGCGCACGCCTTGTGTCGCGGGCATGTGACGAGATGGTCGTTGTACATGCCAACCGCTTGCATGAACGCGTACACGATGACGGGCCCGCAGAAGGTGAAACCGCGCTTCTTGAGCGTCTTCGCGAGGCGTACGCTCTCGGCGCTTTCGGCGCGAATGTCCTCGCGTCGCGTCAGGCGCGAATCGACCGTCTTGTGCCCCACTGCCTCCCACAAGAGATCACGAAACGCGCCGTCGCCCGCTTCCATGATTTCGAGCCACGCGCGCGCGTTCTTCACGGCGCCCTCGATCTTGAGGCGTGAGCGGATGATCCCGTCGTCCTTCAAGAGCCGCGCGACATCGCGCTCGGTGAATCGCGCGACTTTCTCGGGTTCGAAATCCTTGAACGCACGCTGAAACGCTGGCCGCTTCTTCAGGATCGTGATCCACGAGAGGCCCGCTTGAAACCCATCGAGGACGAGTTTCTCGAAGAGCGCGCGGTCATCGACAACGGGCACGCCCCACTCCGTGTCGTGATAGGCGACATAGATCGGGTCGGAGCCGCACCACCAGCAGCGTTCGGGTTTCATGAGAGCACACTACCGCGAGGGCATCGGTGCAGCATCATCTGATTCGACACTGCGAGAACAAAGTGTCGCGCTGGAGACAACGGCGTGCATGCGAGTCCAAACGCATGCGCTCTGCCAATTGTCCAATCACCTGCATGATTTGTGAAACCTTGAAAATTGCTTTGACGCCTGCGTCACAGTGCGTATCTCTACGCACACATCGCCAGTGGCGACTCGGGATCATGAGAGCATCATGAGAAGATCGTCAGAAGACCATCAGAAGATCATGGAAGGACCATCAATGCACTGGACACCGAAAATCACAACTCAGTTGCAGTACACCGTTCGTGACACCGTTTCAAAGATTGCGCTTTGCACCCTCGGGGCAGCATGTTGCGCAGGGTTTCTCGATGCTGCGCCGTCGATGCTGCCTGACACCGATGATGAACTTGTGGCCGAGAGTGTCACACCGCCTCCACCGATGGAGGTCGATATTCCGAAGTTCATTCTTGATCTTGATGATCAAATCGCGCAGACACTGGCGCGATTCGGCGCATCCGCAGAGCAATCACATGTTGATATGGCACTTTCCTTTGAGATGGAAGAAGGTAACCCGAACTTTGTGATTGAAGAGGGACAACATCTCGGCACCGTGTACGGAGTTCCAGCGTTCATCGATGTGCTTGGGGTGCAGGACGGGCGACCATTCCTTGAGCAAGCCGCGTCTCTGCCCATGTTCCGTCGACACTCAGATGTGCTTGGAGAAGTGCTCGCGAGCGATATGCAGCTGACGATTGTCGACATCCTCGCGGTCTCACAAGTCAATGGCGAGATGTTCTCGTCGCGTGTCTTGCACTGGACTCCGCCGCAGCAGGAACGCGCACTTTGCATGGCCTTGCCTGCGAGCGATGACAAGTTGTGCGGGCTGAGCATGCCACACGACTTCATCACGCCGGATCAATGGCGCTACACATATCCAGAGCCGAATCCGCTGTTGCCACCGAGCCAATCGTTCTACGAGTACTCGCTCACCATCCGGAATCCTGAG
>JASGCF010000236.1 GCA_030054275.1 Limnohabitans sp.
GGAATCGACTCCTCCGACGCCAGATGCTTCCAGTGCTGCTCCGGTCAAGGGTGATCGGCGGCTGCTCGCAAGCGGCATTCTCGGAGTGTTGTGGAGCACGCTGCCGCCACTTGCCGGCTTCTACATCCTGTACGACTTACAGAACATCGCAGCATTTCTCCAGAAGGACTTGGAGCACGGGTTTTGGGCGTATGTGGCCGTGTTTGCTGTGACAGCCGGTCTTGGTTTACTGCCGACCTACTCGCAGGCGTTTCTCGGAGGTTGGGTGTTCGGACTCAAGTGGGGTCTCGCTGGCTCGATTCTTGGGTTCACAGGTGGCGCTGCGATTGGGTACCTCTTCGCGCGCATCGTGACTGGCGACAGTGTGGATCGCTGGATTGATCGTCATCCGAAGGGACGCGTCATTCGTGATGCGCTGGCACGAGGATCGGTTCTGCGCACCTTTCTCATCGTGACGCTGCTGCGTCTACCGCCGAGTTCTCCGTTCGCCATGACGAACTACGCGCTTGGCGCAACGCGCGTGCCATTTTGGCTCGCGATGATTGCGACGCCCATTGGCATGCTTCCACGCACGGCTGTGGTGTGCTTCCTCGCGGCAAGCGCAGCTGGTACTGGGGCAGAGAACATCAAGGATGTCTTCGAGCAACAGCCAACATGGGTCTCCATCGCAGGCATCGCCTCCACGGTTGTCACCATCATTGTGATTGGGCAGGTCGCCAAGCATGCACTTGCGAAGTTGACACCGGAGCAATCGTCATGAATCGTCGCGCCCGAACGCGAACACTGGCGCTGCTCTTGTTCACGCTGTATTGCGTGCTCTACGGGACCTTTGTCTTGGTCGCGGCGTTTGGCACATTCCATGAAGGAAAGGCGACAGGCGGGCTCTCGCGCGAAGCTTTCGCAGGCTTGTCTTGGGGTGTGGTCGGTGGATTTGGTTTGATTGTCGGCGCATTTCTTCTGGCGTTGGCGTATGCGTTTGTTGCGCGTGATGAGGAGACGGGCTCGTGATCTACGAAACGAGCACGCTTGCCATTGCAGTCTTTGTCGCCTTCGTCACGGCAGTGCTCATCTTGAGTTTTTGGCTCGGGTCTCGTGCAAAGAGCGCCGGGGGCTACTTCGCAGCGCATGGGCAAGTGGGATGGTTTGTGAACGGCATTGCCTTCGCGGGCGACTATCTCTCTGCAGCGAGTTTTCTCGGCATTTGTGGCATGATTGCGTTCTTCGGGTATGACGGTTTTTTGTACTCGATTGGATTTCTTGCTGGTTGGATCGTTGCGCTCTTTGTGATTGCTGAACCCATCAAGCGCATGGGGAAATACACGCTTGCAGATGCGCTGAACGCGCGGTTCCAATCGCGCGGACTCAAACTTGTCGCGGCGATCGCAACGCTTGTCATCTCGCTTTTCTACTTGATCCCACAAATGGTGGGGGCGGGTGCGTTGGTCAAGCCATTACTGGGATTGCCGCACTGGGCGGGCGTTGCCATGGTGGGCGCGGCTGTGACGGTGATCGTGGCAACTGCGGGCATGGTGAGTACGACATGGGTGCAGTTCATCAAAGGAACGCTGCTTGTCGCCGTCTGTACCGTGGTTGTTGCGCTGCTCCTTGAGCGTGGATTTTCCCTGCCAACAAAGCCAATTCCGTCAGATGCGATCCAGACTTTGCAAGTCACGCCGAGTGGAACGCTCGTGCATGGCCAACCGCTTTCGAAAGAGAATCAACTTGATTCGCGATTGCGTGCCGAGTTTGGCACAGGCTTTGGAAGCATCGCATCACTTCCCGATGGTGCGCGCTCGACAGGGCCGCTTGGGCCGCTTGCCTATTTCAAAGTGTTCGCTGCGTCGACGGTGACAACTTGGAAGAAGTCCACGGATCCCAATGGAGTGACAACATGGTCGCCCGTCGAACGAACCGGAGCCGACCTCTTGCTTCCAGGCGCAAGCCCCACCTTCAAGGGCGTTCGCGACGATCGGCTCGTGGCGAAACTCGACTTCTTATCGCTGATGCTGGCACTCTTTCTTGGGACAGCCAGTCTGCCACACATTCTG
The DNA here is from genome assembly GCA_030054275.1 of Limnohabitans sp. Taxonomy (GTDB): domain Bacteria; phylum Planctomycetota; class Phycisphaerae; order Phycisphaerales; family SM1A02; genus QWPT01. Next base: position 2,049 of record JASGCF010000236.1, read on the forward strand.
ATTCGCTACTACACGGTCAAAGACGCAGCAAGCGCGCGAAAGAGCACCGTCGTTGGCATTGGTGCCATTGGTGCGTTCTATGTGCTGACGCTTTATCTCGGTATTGGCGCGATGACAAGCGGGGCGCTTGATCCAACCGATTCGAACATGACGGCGCCGCTGTTCGCAAAGACCTTTGGTGACGGTCTGTTCGCTGTCATCAGCGCGATCGCGTTTACAACGGTACTCGGCACTGTGAGTGGACTCATTCTTGCGGGTGCAGGTGCCGTTGCGCATGATCTCCTGCGCGATGTGTTCCGCATGAATCTCGACGATCGTGGCCAAGTGCGTGCTGCAAAGATCGCATCGGTTGCGCTTGGCATCGGCGCGGTGGGGCTTGGCATTCTCTTCGAGAAGTTGAATGTTTCATTTCTCGTTGGCTGGGCGTTCAATGTCGCAGCAAGCGCGAATCTCCCAGCCTTGGTCATGCTTCTCTTCTGGCGTCGTACCACCAAAGAAGGAATCATCGCAGCGATGTCCGTGGGGCTTCTTGCAAGTCTCGCGTGGGTACTTGCCTCGGCCGACACGCTTGAAAAAGTGCTTGGCTACTCGGCAGCCGACGCTGCGACCATGGCGCTTGTTCCGTTCAGCCAACCCGCCATTGTGACCGTACCACTTGGATTCCTCACGCTGGTCGTTGTTTCGCTCTGCACGCAATCCACGACGCGTAAAAAGCCACACGCCGCCCTTTGACGGTGCGGCGTGCGTGTGTTCGAAGTTGAGAGACCGCCCCCGATGGAGCGTCGCGACGAGAGTTCGCGGTGGGAGTTCGCGGCGGGAGGTCACGCGCGGCTGCGGTACGAACCGTCTGCAGTGGTGATGATGACCTTTTCGCCAATCGTGATGAACGGCGGAACGCGAGTCTTGAGACCGGTTTCGCAGGTCGCTTCCTTGAGTTGATTGGTCGCGGTTGCGCCCTTGATGCCTGGTGGGGTGTCGGTGATCGTCAGCGTGACGGTAAGCGGCAGTTCGACCGACATCGCCTTGCCATCGCACCACAGCACGATGATTTGGGTGTTGGGAAGTACATACAGCGCCAAGTCGCCGACGACCTCTTTGGAAAGTTCGACTTGGTCGTAACTCTCAAGGTCCATGAAGACAGACTTGCCACCTTGGTCGTAGAGGTACTCCATGGTGCGGCGGTCAAGATCGACCTGCTCGACATCTTCGCCAGAGCGCAGACGCTTCTCGATCAAAGAACCGGACTTCAGATCGCGGATCTTGATCTGCACGAACGCGCGAAGGTTGCCCGGTGTGCGGTGCTCGGTCTCAAGGATCAAAAAGAGCTTGCCATCCATCTTGATGGCCATGCCCGGGCTCAGGTCGGTGCTATTCACAGTGAGAATCCTCTTGTTGTCCGCCTTGCGCTGGTTGCTACGCGGGACGGAAAGACTACCACAGACAGGGGGGCAGCCGGAAGTCTTGGTTCAGGCGCAGTTTGAGATGCTCGTGGTCTTGTGTTTCTCTCGGTCGCCGCTGCGGCGGCGACCTTTGGGGTGGTCCACGATTCGTGTGCAGGTCCAGGTCCAACCTTTGGGGTGATCCACGCCAGAGCGAGCGAAAGCGAAGCGAGTCGCGAGCGAAAGCGAAGCAGGTCGCGAGCGCTCAAAGTTCGAGCGGTCGCCGCTGCGGCGGCGAACTTTGGCGTCATCCACGCCAGAGCGAGCGAAAGCGAAGCGAGTCGCGAGCGCTCAAACGCGAGCGCTCAAAAACGAAAAGACCCCCGACCGAAGTCGGGGGCGGAGGGAGGGAAAAGGGCATTTTTGGGAGCGAGTCTTGCGACTCAACTCGTTCATGAATATGCCCACGATTTCGCCCCTTGCAAATGCTCGCAACGATTTTTTTGGAATTGTCTGACCAATTCGTACAAGCCTTCCATCCCGCCCAAACGGCTCCCACAAACGGCTTGCCACAAACTGCTTTCCACCAACCTCTTGCTCCATACCCGCGGAATCGCCTCCAAAACTCCCACCAAAACGCCCCCCAAACTCCGCACGAAACTTGGCCCATGCCTTGAGAATCGCTTTCGGGAACTCTCGACGGCCCGCAACGGGTTCCCCTCCAGTCCGTATGGGACGCTCTGACCCGCGCCCTGCGTGGAGAACTTCAACGGCCGCACTGGGGCCGTCGCCGATAGACTGAGCCTCTTCCAGCCTGCCAGTGCAGGCCATTCGCGAACTTTGCGGAATTTCCGCGGTCGCATCCTCGGACCCGATCCATGACGCACGACATCTGCCGCCTTTCCCTCTCGTCCACCCTCGGCCGCGCGTGGCCTCGTGGGCTTACCGCGCTTCTCGCCGTACTCCTGACCGCGCCGTTGGCGCAATCTGTGCTCGCGCAAGAACGGCCACCGGCGCCCAACGCACAGTCTGCTGGTTCGCAGCCGACGGCTGCGCCCGCTGCCCAAACCGAGTCCGCTGAAGAGGAGGAAGATGACGCGATGGACGGACCGCCGCCCATCCGGCTTGACCCAGCCATTCTTGACTTCGGGATCGTGGAGCCGAACGCGACCAAGGAAGGCGTCGTCAAACTCATCAACACGGGCGACAAGGAACTCGAAATCCTGACCGTTCAACCCGGCTGTAAGTGCACGACCATCGACGATATCTCTGGCAAGAAGATTCCGGTCGGTGGGTTCATCGAACTGAAGTCCGCGATGAAGGGGCAATCTTCGCCGGGTCCAAAGCGCGCCGAGATCAAAGTACTCATCGACGGCTATTCCGAAGTCATCAAGATCCCGCTGCAAAATGAGGTTTCTCTTGCGGTGCGCGTGAGCCCTGCCTACATGAATGCGGTGAAGGGCCAACCTCAGAACGGCCGCATCGTCGTGGAGTCGATCGACCGAAAGCCTTTCAAGATTTGTTCGATCGGTGGCAAGAAGCCAAACCTCGTTGGTTTTGATACCGAGAAGGACGAGCCTCGCTCGCAGTATCTCGTCGACTGGGATTTCGCGCGCGACTTCCCAGATGGCGCAGCGCCTCGGTACTGGATCATCGAGACAGACCGCGCCGACTGCCCGTTGGTTGATGTCTTCGTGCGACACGAGTCAACGCTCCCGCGCCCCGCGCTGAAATTGACCGACTACCGCCACACTTTCGGACGCCTTGAGCAGGGCACCACCCACGAGTTCACCATCGATGTCAACGACATCCCGACCGGTGAGCGTGTGATCACGGCTGCGAGCAATTCCAGTGCTGCGAAGGTTGAATTCATCTCTGCAGAGGCTGAAGGCAATATCACCCACATCAAACTGCGCGTGGTGCCAAACGCAGAAACTGTTGGTGTGCAGTATGTGCCGTTCACGATCTACACCAGCACTCGCCAGCAGCAAACGGCGATCTTCGGCCAATGGGTTCC
>JASGCF010000237.1 GCA_030054275.1 Limnohabitans sp.
ATGCAGGAAACGCGGTTGTTGAGTTCCCAATAGATGACGCGAACAATGTTGCCATCGGCGCGTCGCCCACAGAAGTCACGCTTCCTCCACGCCCAAATTTGACGGTGGCGATCATTGAAACTCCGGCGCCAGGTGCTCCAGGCTCATTGCGTTCGCTGCGTTGGACCACGACGAATAGTGGAGCATCGTCGACAACAGGATCATGGGTTGAACGCGTGTACGCATCGCCAGACGCAACCGTCGGTGGCGATACGCTTCTTGGCGAATTCGGTTTCTCGACAGCCGTGGCTGCAGGAGCTGTGGTCGAGCGCACGCGTGAAGTCCAAGTGCCTGCCATGGCGAGCGGCTATCGCATTGTTGTCGCAGTCGACGCGGCTGCACAGATGTTTGAGGAGTCGGAGTCGGACAACATCGCCATCGCAGCAACAGCCTCGGAAGTCTTACTTCCAGATCTCGCTGTCGCAGAAGTCACAGCTCCCGCTGACGCGACGGCGGATGCCTCGATGGTTGTGTCGTGGAGCGTCCGCAACGACGGCGTTGTCAACGCGACCGGTTCATGGGTTGATGCTGTGTTCCTCTCGACCGATGATGTCGTCGGTCCAGGCGACCGCTTGGTTGCCAGTCGCCCTCGTTCCGGTCCGATTCCCACCGGTGTTTCGTACGCGGCAAATGCAACCTTCACCGTCCCGAGTGATCTGGTCGGTCCGATGCGGGTGCTTGTCGAAACGGATGTGGGAAAAACGCTCCTTGAGCCACCAGCGGTCGACACGACTGCAGCGAACTCGCGCGCAGCCGCAATAGTGACCAACATTGCGCAGCCAGAGCGACCTGATCTTGTGGTGACGACGGCGGCTTCGCCCGCCTCCGGCCTCGTGGGTGCTGCGCTGAGTGTGCAGTACACCGTGACGAATCAGGGCGGATCTTCGGCGACTGGTACCTGGACGGATCGCGTGGTCGCGCGCAATACCGCGACGCAGGCCGAGACGCATCTTGGTGATGTGATCGTGGCCGCAACGGTCGTTGGGAATGGCGGCAATTATGGTCGCCAACTTGCATGTACCTACCCGCTCGCGGAGGGGACATACCAACTCGTGGTGACGACGGATCACAGCGGGACTGTGCTTGAGGATGTGATCGACGGTGAGTCGAACAACACATGGACCGCGCCCACAACTTGGACGGTGGGAACCTTCACGGTGTCTGCAGCGACGGATTTCGTCGAAGGGCCAATTCCGCAGACTGTCACGATCTCAGGTGTGGCGACGGTCGGTGCATCGTCCGACCCGGTCGGTGGTGTTCCTGTGCGCGTTCGTGTAGGTGTTCGTGGTACGGAACGCCAACTCGCGGCTGTCACAGCTGCGGACGGCTCATACTCGGTTGGCTTCAACGCGCTTCCGAACGAAGCTGGCATCTACACAGTTCGCGCAGGTCCGGTGGGTGCACAGGGCGGATCTGTGCAGGACACCTTTACCCTCCACGCATCTCGACTTGAGGCTCCGTACGGGTGGCAGACGCTCTATCCAGGCACTGGACAGGCCACAGGTTCGCTCATCTTGCGCAATCTCGGTGACGCGCCACAATCAGGGCTGACGCTTGAGATCGGAACCGAGCCAGAAGGCATCCATCTCGATGTTTCACTTCCCTCCACGAACTTAGGTTCGCTTGGCACGCTGGTGCTTCCGTTCACAGCGACCGCAAGCGCGGATGCGACTGGCAATCATGAGATTCCGGTCACCGTGCGCTCTGGGCAGGGAACGATTTCATCAGCGGTGTTGCGATTCTCTGTGACGAATCCACTGCCATCGCTTGTTGCAACTCCGGCGAGCCTCAGTGGGACCATGGTGATCCCACCAAGCGCAGCAGCACGCACGCAGGTCTTCTATGACTGCTCGGTCCGCAATGGCGGAGCCGGCGTCGCGAGAAATGTGCGTGTGATTGTTCCGCCAGGAAGCGAGTCGTGGTTGAGCGTGGTTGGAGGTTCGCAGCTCGGCGACTTGGCACCTGGCACCGTGGCGACCTTCGTCTTACAAGTCTCTGCGCCGCCCGGTCTCGCATTCGGTCCATACAGCGGTATCGCTGGCATCATTGCCGACAACGCTTCCGCGCAGTTGCCATTCACATTTCAAGCGATCAGTTCCGCGACGGGCACACTGGTCGTTGAGACAGCCGACGAACGGACCTACTACCAAACCGAGAATCCACCGTATCCGCCGCTCGCTGGCGCTTATATCGAGGTGCGCGATGCGTACACGGGCGTGTTGGTCGCAAGTGGCACCACACAGGAAAGCGGCCGATTGGAATTCATTGGGCTTCCTGAGAGTTACTACAGAGTTCGCGCCATCGCCACCGATCACGGCGACTTCGAGGGAAACACGCTTGTGCGTCCCGGCCAGTCCACGGTGGTGTCTGCGTATTTGCCGGAACAGTTCGTGAGTTACACATGGACTGTGACTCCGACCACCATCGACGATGAGTATGACATCACGATCGATCTTGAATTCGAGACAAATGTTCCGTTCCCCGTGGTCACGATTGATCCTGGCTATGTGGATATCCAAGATGTGCTGCAAGGTCAGCAGTTCGGGCAGATCTTGTACACGCTGCGGAACCGCGGACTTGTGGACGCAGAGGATGTGACTTTTGAAGTGGGCAGTCACCCTCGCTATCGATTGACTCCGCTCATTACAGATGTTGGCATTTTGCATGGTGTGCCGCCAGGTACATCAGCGGATGCCTGTATTCCAGGATCGTGTGTGCAGATCCCAGTCATCGTCGAGGATCTCGCATTTGAGGGCGGCGTTGCCGGATTGAACTGCAATCAGATTGTGGCAGTGGTGCGACACTGGAAGGAATGCGGCATTCTGCGGAGCTTTGAAGCGAACGCTGTGGTTCGCATTCCAGGATGCCCAGTACCGCCGCCGGTGTGCCCTGATTGTCCGCCGCAGCCACCAGGCTGTCCTAATTGTCCGGATTGGGAACCACCGATCATCCAGCGTCCGCCGGTCGTTCAACTCAACATCGACTGTGATAGATGCTGCTTCGAAGGGCCACTTGTCAACCCCGATCCGTTCACGCTTTCGCTCGATCAAATTGTGTCTTCTCTTCCGTGGATTGAAAAAGCGAAAGACACTGTGAAGAACTTGCTCGGTGGGAAGGGCGGACTTGAGATTGAGTCCGTGAAGGGGTCCTACGACCGCGACCCTTGCTGTGGGCAGATCGATGAAGAGTACTGCATCCGAAGTAACACCTACGAGATCGGTGCTGAACTCAAAGGCAAGGTGCAACTCGGCCTTGATGTTGCAGACTTCTTTGACGGCATTGACGGCGAGATTGATGGGCGAGCGAAGTTCGATGAGACACTGAACATCACGCTTGGAGGTCAGCTTGCGGAAGTTCGAGCGATGGGCGAGTTCGGCGTCGCGGGGCTTTCGCTGGCTGTACCGTTTGAGATTGGGGCAAGCCTTTTCAACGGTGCAGATGAGGGCACAGACTGCCCCGTCGGAAATTGCTTGACAGGATTTCTTCGCGTCGGGGCCTCCGTCGAAGCAGGTCTTGACGCAACTGGCACAGTTTCCGCTCGTTGGCTGGGTAGCGAAGAGGAATTGAGTGGAACGCTCACGGCTACTGCCAAGTTGGTTATGGCCGTCAATGGCTCGCTCTACCTCAATCGCCAGAATGGTGGCGCAGATTCTGACTGCAACGCAGGCACTTCAGGTTCGATTTGTAGCGACGGGCTCTATGTTCAATTGGAGTTGCAAGCGACATTACTTGGCGAGTCGGTTGGCTTGGGTTGCGTGGACTATTGGATCGTGCCGCGCGGTGCGGTACCCCCTGACGCACCTGAATGCGCCGGAGACCTCGGCTGTCCGGATACTCCGCAGGAATTCGGCAACGGCTCAATCGGCGAAGAAACTCTCGCAAGTTTCTATGAGATGATCAATGCGGTTCCGGCGCTCGCCGAAGAGATCGAGCTTGCAGTTGATGCCGAACCCGCACCACCGCAATCCGGTCTTTGCGCCTCGGTTTCGGTGCAACTCTCGCAAGAGATCGCCATTGCTCGAGCCGCCTTCGAAGCGGAACTCGAGTTGACGAACAGTTCTACAACAGGGTCGCTCGATGCGGTTGAGATCGATCTCTTCGTGCGCGATCTTGAAGGGAACCGTGCGGACAACAAGTTCTTCTTGACACAACCGATTGTCGAGGGGATTGGCGGTGTCGACGGTAGCGACTCGTTGCCCGGCGGACAAACATGCTCTGCGCGATGGACGCTCATTCCGTCCGATCTCGCGGCCGAGCAGGGGCCAACGCAGTACTTCGTCAGCGGCACCCTTTCGTACATTCGCGGTGAGTCCACCACGACGGTGCCGCTCTTCCCAGTTGCAATCCTCGTGATGCCAAACCCAAGTTTGCATCTCAAGTACTTCATCGAAGAAGTGGTGTACGGCGACGATCCGTTTACTCCAGAAATCGAACCATCGATTCCATTCGACCTCGGATTGTTGGTTCGCAATGAAGGCTCTGGCGAAGCTCGTGATGTGCGCATGGTGAGTTCACAGCCGCGCATCGTTGAAAATACACAGAATTTGCTGATTGATTTCCAACTCCTCGGAACTCGTCTTGGGTTGCAGCCTTTGACACCGAATCTCGCTGTGCATCTGGGCGACATTCCTGCGGACAGTGCGCAGACTGTTCGCTGGATCATGTTGTCGAGTCTCCAAGGGCGATTCGTGGATTACGACGCCACAGTCGAAAGTCGAAACGGCTTTGGAGATCCGAGTTTGTCGCTTGTCGATAGCGTTGAGATCTTCCCGCTGACCCATGTGGTTCGTGCACTCGGGGATGTGCGCGATCGATTGCCAGACTTCCTCGTCGATGAGATTCCGGACGCACAAGATCTTGCAGATCGATTGCATCGTTCGGATGGACCAGTTGATGCGGTCGTCGCGGTCACAAGTGGTCTTGTTGAGCGTGATGACTCGAAGTTGGAAGCGACGGTGCAAGTGACGATGCCAACTGGTTGGGCGTACATCCGCCTCAACGATCCGTTTGAGAACGCGTATCGATTGGCAGCGGTCGAGCGTGCCGATGGCACTCAAATCTTGCTCGGCGACAACGCATGGCAAACCTCACGCGTTTCCCGTCCGCTTGGTGCGCCACCGGTTGCCGAGCGTCGGGTGCACATTTTCGATGCTGGCGGAACTGGTGCATATCGATTGATCTACGAGCCAGACTCGGTCGCTCCACGCGTGATTTCGTGGGCCAGTTTGCGTCAGCATGGACTCGAGAGCGCTGTGCTGCGGTTTGGATCCGGCAAACTCGCAACCGAACCACGCGCAGGCGGATGTGAAGAGTTGTTGGTTTCGTTCGACGAACCAGTTCGGCGTTCGACTTTCGGCGATGCTGCCGTTGTTGTCACCGC
>JASGCF010000238.1 GCA_030054275.1 Limnohabitans sp.
CATCCAAGAACCGCTTCGCAGTCGCAAACTCTTCCTTTGCTGCGACCGGATCTGTAGTTTCGATCGATTTGCCGTGTTCAAAGTGCATGTCCGCCGAGCGAACACGCACGAGAACATTTTCTGGATCAAGCGATAAGGCGGTTTCGAAGTACGCCCGAGCTCGCTCCGGCTCGCGTTGCGCCATCGCAAGTTGCCCACGAAGCAACGCCCAATCGGGGGCGTTCGGATCAAGTTGCTCAAGCAGCGATGCTTCAGCCGCTGCAGCCGCCGCGATTGCGACATCCTCGGTGCTCATCGGCCGATCGAGTTGCAAAAGGCGCTTCACCGCCTGCATGCCGCGTACATATGCGCGCAATCGCACCACATCCGCGTTTTGCGGATCAACTTCATTTGCCTGCTCAAGCAGTTCAAGCGCAAGTTCGGGTGCGTTTTCCACATCCTGCATGTCACGCGCGACCGCGAGCCAGTTCGCGATCATCGCGCGCCGCTCCCACTGCTCAAAGACCCACGAGACAAACTCGTAACCGCCAAGAACGATCGACGATGCAAGCATCATGTAGCCAACAAAGCGCGCAACACCGCGCTTTTTGGGCTTCTTCGAAGGATCAAGGACGAAGACCAACTGTTCTAGCGCGTCAGCCTGACGATCGAGCAGGCGACGAGTCCTACTCGCATCAGAACGAGTGGACTTCTCGCCAGAATGAGAATCGCCGAGATCGGATTTCTCCGATCCCGGCGTGTTTGGTGTGAACTTTGGATCAGGGGTCAGCATCGAAGTGGTTTCCTCAGATCAGACCCCGGAACCAATCAAACCCCAATACCAAGGAGGGTCTGCAACTTGGCCCAGCGCTGCGCACGACTTGGCTCAGCCTTCGGACCCACGACCGGAAGGACCTGTCGAACTGAACTCAGATCTTGTGGTCGCAGTTCGGAGTAACTCGCACCACCGTACGAACCCACGATTTCAGGAAGTCGCGAGATGACAGCCTCCAAGGCGTTTCCGTCGTAGCCAGCTGCCGATGCCAGCGCGACGCCACGAATGTCTGCAGCGCATTCATCCGATTGCCCTGGTTGCGCGGCGTTTTGCCACATCTCGGTGCCGAGTTCTTGGAGGGTTTCTTTCACCTTGTCTGTCACCATGCCCGCAACCTGATCTTGCACCAGTTGCACAATCACAGGTGAGAGCTTCTGATCCTTCAGCACCTTCGCAACGATGTCCTTGATCATGTCGGCGCCCATCAGCGACAGGTCAGAGAGCACTGCGAAGTCATCGACATTCTCGCTGAGCATCGCTTGTCGTTCTTCGACATGTGCGACTTCGTGAGCCAAGACGCTTGCGAGTTCATCCTCGCTCTTGAGGAACTTCAGCATGCCGGTCGAAATCATGATGACACCGCCGGGAGTCGCGATTGCATTCGCCTGCGGATAATCGACAACCACGAATCGATAGCCGGTCGCGGGGTATGGATTGCTGCAACGCGACGCGACGCGCAATCCGACATTCTGCACATAGGCAGAGATTGGGCTGTTGTCCGGAAGCACCGGCGTCTTACCGATCACCACCGAAACCGCGAGTTCTCCGAGGCCCGACTCTTCCACTGGTGTTGGAGAGCGTGGCTTCATCAGAATTGCAATCACCTCGCCAACCTTCGCAGCGGCAATGGCGTTGTCGTCTTGAACTCCAAGAAGTGAAAGCGCATCGCCAACACCTGGACCCGCTTTCCCAGCTTCCAAGTCCGCCATCTCAGCGCGTGCCTTGTCTGCGCGCGCAGCCGCAGCGGCATCGACCTCCACCAATTTCATACCGACCGCGGGCGTAGCGACTGCCTTCGGTGCCACGAAGTAGTCCGTCGCAAGGAGATCGAACCGTGCTGGCGTATTCGCTGCAGCAGTGACAATTTCCTTCGCCTTGGCAGGATTCGGCTCTGCCAAATCCTGCTCACTTCCGAAGCCCTTGCCAACGAACAGTTTTGCTTTGCGCTTCTCAACCATGCCCTTGCTACTCATGCCGGCTCGGTTCATCTTCAATTCACGAAGCCGCTCTTCGCTGCTTGTTGCGAAGAATTCAGGAAGCACGAGCGCGCGAGTTGGGATCCAACCCTTGACGCCATTTGCGCACTCCACATACGACCATGTGGCGAGCGTCTTTGGATTGGCCTTTCCGTCGAGGTCGTCCATCTTTGAAGTGATCGGAGGGACGATGAAATCCGACTCTCGAGTCTTCCGAACCGCGTCGCCGCGCTTGAGCTGACCCAAGACCTTCGATCGTGCATCGGCCGATGCATGCACAAATGCATTGACCGAGCCAACCTGCAGCGCGACGGGCGCAACATCAACCGCTGGTTGGTCAAGAACTCCAACAAGCGCGAGTTCGGACTGTTTGTTGAATGTAGAAGCGGAACGATGATTGACGGCACTCGAAACAACTTCCGCCGCAACCTTTGTCTGCCGCTTCTGACCAGAGCCTCCGCAACCGACCATGGGGAGAAGTGCGAGTACCGCAGCAGCCCCTGCCACCGACCAAATATGAGAACGCCGCATCAGGATCCTTTCATCGAAGTGCATTCAGCGCGCCAAGCGCTGAAAGATTGTGAAGCACACGCAATCACAATCGCCATTTTTCAATGTCATCAATGACCCCAAGATGTCCAAGGCTAACCGAAGATCAGAGAACTGTCCACGCAGCAATGGATGCGCGTCTCATGAATCGTGAATGGACAACAGCACGGCAGTACAACACGGTTCTTGAATGTGGTGTGCATTTCACAAACACATGCAAGGCTGGTACTGGATCGCATCCAATCCCTAGGGATGCTCTGCAAGAACAACGATTTGCGCGGTTCCGCGAAGTTGTAGCGGGCGAGTTCGATCCACGCTGAGTTGCACTTCGCCGAACCGACCATGCTCATCATCGAGCAGACCGATGGCGATTTCATTGCGACGCAAGCACGCCTCAAGGACAGTCGACCAGTACAGCGGTCGACTCACATCAACCAACTCGGCCACAGGTCGGATGGCCAGTTCTGCGCTCGGCGCGTCGAAGATATTCTCGTACAGCGGCACTCTGCGCGGATCAAGCGCGTAGTGGGTCATGAGCGAAGAGACGAAGCGCCCACTTGCGATGAACTCTTCGCCCGTCTCGCGACGAATCAACTCACGCGTGCGTTCATCCGCGACCTCGCAAACCACACGCGGCCAATGCCCCGTCGTTTCGCGACGAAGTTTTCGCAACTCAAGGATCACACGCGCCACAGCGAGATCTGTTCCAACACCATCAGCAAGCGTATCGGTGTCATCAAGCACAATCGCGATATCGAATGCCGCCAGACTTTCAAACTCGCGATGGAAACGCTCAATCCAGAGCGCCATGTCATCATCAACGGCAATCGGCTGGACCTTCGAAATTCTCCGTCGGGTTCTCTGCGAGACGCGTTCAAGATCACGATCGAGTGATTCGCTCGTCGGATCAAACACCACGACCGAACTTCCAGCAGCAAGATGCTCGTCGAGTTCATCGAGTACCAGTCGACCGCGTCGATTCCATCCGACGATGAGGACACGGCTCGGCTCGGGCGTCGAACCGAACCAAGGAAGTATGTCCGCTGTCTGAAGTCGACTCGTCACTTCAGACTGCGCCATCGCTGCGAATTGGAGCGCATCACTCGCATTCTCTGCCAATACCCAGAGCCGATCAGCCGCGGCAAGTGGCTGATCGAGAGTGACATCGCGCGCGCCGAGGAGTTGCGGTTGACATCCCGCTCTTTCAACTCCGATCAAACTATGTCGCCGACTTCGCGTGATCGCGTCACGAACGCTCATCCCGACAAGTTCTGTTGGTACCGAACACGAATACAGTTCCTCTCCGTCAAAACTCGTGAGGTGGGCGATGACTGTACCGATGCCGTGATTGCGCGCGGCTTGCACCAGCAATCTTGCGATCATGCGGTCGGAGTTCACGACTTCTGTGGCAGAACCGGCCGCTTCCTTCGCAAGCGCCACATTTTCATGTGCTGCGACAGATGTCACAACCGCAGGTCGTCGTTCGTGCGGCAGTAGGCCATCAAGCGCGAGGAGTGTCTTGATTGCGGCTGCATCCGAATCGTTTGGGCTCGTGAGTACGAGAATCCAGCGCGCGAGTTGTGGGTGCACGCCCGCGAGCGCAGCACGATCCCAAGGGACACCAGATCGTGTGATCGGCGGTCTCAAGTCACGCGGCGGGCAAAGCCCTTTCCGAAGCATCGCAGCGCGCTCGCCCTCTACAAAGCGAACCAGTGCGTCCATCATCTCGCCGTTCTCACGGTTTGCGAGCAATACGACACGAGGAGCGCGCTCACGATCTGCAGATTGATGGATTTCGCGGAGCAAATCAAAAATCGAATCGTTCCAACCGAGGATGAGTACATGATCGCTCTCGCAAACCGGCGTGCGGCCTCGTCGTACCCCTGCGACGCGCGCGTCAATCTTGTTGGTGATCACACCAATCAAGGTCGAGAGGATGAGAAGTCCCATCAGCGTCGCGACGAGCATGACTGGCCGAAACGGACGATTCGAATCGTCTGCAATCACTCCAGCGTCAAGACTATTGAAGAGTGTTTGCCAAAGCGACTCTGCGAAGTCTTCGTTCACGACCTGCTCGTCTGCCGACATCAATCGCGCCGTCGCGACGAGACATGCACCGCCAACCAACAGAAGCGAAAGCAGGCTGAACATGCGCCAAAAGCCACGCGACACCCACTCATCAAATCGATAATTCAGCCACATTCTGAAAGGAAACTTCCAGCGAGGACTCGGTGGCAACTCATGGCTTGCTGTCACTCGCGAGGCGCTGTGTTTGGCTGCATCTGACATCGCATGAATCGTATCGAAATACGAAGAACACAAGTCGACTTGACAGTTTCACTGTCAACATGCAAGTTCGCAGGGCGAGCCTCGGGACAGCAACGAATCTTCGGTGGTCATCGCTTGCCTGAATCACCCGAGCCCGCCGACCCGTATCCATCGGAAACGCATCGCTCGAGCTGGGCGACTTCGTCATCTTTCAGGGCCCGGAATGTCGAGTCACGCTTTGCCTCCGACAGCTTTCCTTGGTTCTGCAGGCATACGCGAACGAACCGATCGAGATCACGATCGGGCAGATCCACCACCTCCTGCATGGCGCGCTTCGTCCGGTCGTAACTCGCCAGGAACGAAAGCTCCTCCACAAGTTCCGTCTCGACCGTCTGCTCGATGAACGCGAAGAGCGCCTCGACGAGCCGCTGCGTCTCGCACAGGTCATCGTGCGTGGCGAGATGGAGCAGCGCCACAAACCGCTCAGTCCGCAAGGCGTCCGGCTTGATGTGCTCGATCTCGAAGGACGACTTCGTCTCCTTCGTGTACAGGTAGCCCATCGCGCGCTTG
>JASGCF010000239.1:0-2953 GCA_030054275.1 Limnohabitans sp.
CTTCAATCCATGTGGTGCGGTACACGCCGATGACGGCGCGCGCTTGCCTTGTGCAGTCGAGGCTGACGGTTCCGGAGCACGCGAGTGCCACATCTGCCCAGCGAATGGCGCCCTCTAAGACTGCTGTCGCTGGGTTCGATACGACGAGCGTATGCCCAGCGATGTCGCGTCCGATCACTTGTCGGAAGCGCTCTGCATTCGCCTCGCTTGACGCAACCGTCACCGCGCATGCATTCGGGTGCTGGGCGCGAATCCCCTCAAAAACTTCGACCAAGAGCCTCGCGTTTTTGCGAACTTCTGCGCTGCGCGAACCAGGAAGTATGACGATCCGTGGTGCGCCCCGCGGCAAACTCGCTGCCGCCGATTGCACGCGCGACTGTTCGATCGGTTCGCTCAGAACAGGATGTCCAACAAACTTGGCGACGACGCCGCGCGTGCGAAACCACTCTTCTTCAAAGGGCAACAGACACAACAACGCATCGCTCAAGCGCCGGACCTTGCGAATGCGCCAAGGTGCCCAAGCCCACAACTGCGGCGCGACCAAGTTCACCACGCGCGTTCCCATCGGTTTGAGCCGCGCACACAACGGATAGTTGGCGCTTGGACTATCCACAGGCATGTGGACTGCAACCGGGTTGCGTCGCGCCCACGCGACGATTTCATCATGCAGCCTCTTGACCTCTGCAACTTTGGAGATGCCAGCAAGCCCCATCACACCGTCATCCGCAGTGCGCCCGAGCATGGTTGCGCCAGCTGCTTCCATTTTGGGTCCGCCCCACGCCACTGGCTCGATATCGGGATAGTGGGCGCGCAAACGAGCGATCACCGGAGCTGCGTGGGCATCACCCGACGGCTCTTGCGCTGTAAAGAGAACAATGCGGCGGCTCCCTGCCACCACAGGAAGGTATCCGCTTCGTCGCGGTCGCGGAGCACAGTGTGCGTGAACATCACGCTTCTTCATTGCCGCCAAATCAATTGGGTTTGGGTACCATCCCGCCCCCATGCTCAAGCGCACCCACATGTGCGGCTCGCTCCGTTCGAGCCTCGTCGGACAGACCGTCACCGTTTCTGGTTGGATCAACACCTACCGCGATCAGGGACGCGGCCTCATCTTCACGGATCTTCGTGACCGCGAGGGCCTGTGCCAGGTTGTCTTCGATCTTGAGCAATCGCCAGCAGACCTCGTTGCATTGGCACGCACGCTTCGTCGCGAGTATGTGATCGCTGTGACTGGCACCGTACGCGTTCGCGCTGGCGGAGCAAACCCAAAGCTTGCGACCGGTGAGATCGAAATCGTTGCGGAGAAGTTGGAGTTACTCAACTCTGCTGAGCCGCCGCCGATTCTTCCCGACGATCACGATGCCGACAAAATTGGCGAAGAAACTCGGCTGAAGTATCGCTACATCGATTTGCGTCGTCCGCGCATGCAGCACATTCTGCGAACGCGCTCGCGCATTACGAAGTTTGCCCGCGACTACTTCAGCCAAAACGGCTTTCTCGAAATCGAAACTCCACTGCTGATCAAGACGACGCCCGAAGGCGCGCGCGATTTCATCGTGCCAGCACGCTTGCATCCGGGAAAGTGGTACGCACTTCCGCAAAGCCCGCAGTTGTTCAAGCAGATTCTGATGGTTGCAGGCTGCGATCGATACTTACAGATTTGTAAGTGCCTTCGCGACGAAGATCCGCGCGCGGATCGTCAAGCGGAGTTCACACAAATCGATCTCGAAATGAGTTTCGTGGAACGCGAAGATGTCATGGACATGATGACAGGCTTCGCACGCGGACTTTGGAAAGAACTCTTCAACTACGACATTGGAAATGTCCCGCGTATGTCGTATTGGGACGCCATGGAGCGCTACGGCATCGACCGACCAGACACGCGCTACGGCCTTGAGATTTGCGATGTTTCTGACATCGCGGCGAAGACCGAGTTTGGCGTCTTCAAGGACGCACTTGCAAAGTCGAAAGCTGGCCGAAAGGGTGTCGTGAAGGCGATCCGCGTGCCCGCGCCAAACGAGAAACTCACCCGCAAGGTGCTTGATGGTTACAGCGAGTTTGCCAAGACCTTCAAGGCTGGCGGCATTCCGTTCACCAAACTTGGCGCGAATGGTTTTGAAACTGGCATTGCGAAGTTCTGCGAACCCGTCAAGGCGGAGTTGATTGAAAAACTCGGTCTGGTGGCTGGCGATGTGGTGGTGTTTGCAGCCGACCACTACGACATCGCAACGAAGACGCTTGGCGAACTTCGACAGAAGATCGCGCGCGATCTTGAAATCGTTCCAGAAGGCAAGTGGAACTTCCTTTGGGTGGTCGACTTCCCGATGTTTGATTGGGACGACGATGGCAAGCGATGGGTTGCGCTGCACCACCCTTTCACAAGCCCGAATCCTGACCAGTTTGGCATCCTCGGAACAGATCCGGGCGGCTGCCTCTCGGCTGGCTATGACCTCGTCTTGAACGGCAGCGAGATCGCCGGTGGCTCGATTCGTATTCATGATCAGAGCGTGCAAGCGAAGGTGTTTGAACTCATTGGCCTCACGCAAGAAGACGCGAAGGTGAAGTTTGGTTTCTTGCTCGACGCTTTGAAGTACGGCGCACCGCCGCACGGCGGCATTGCATTCGGACTTGATCGCTTGGTCATGCACATTGTCGGAACGGACAATATCCGCGATGTGATTGCGTTCCCGAAGACACAATCGGGCGCAGATTTGATGACCGAGGCGCCAGGACCTGTGGATCCAGAACAACTTGTCGAGACGCATGTGAAAAGCGTTGTGCCGTAACGAAGCGCTCGCGACTGAGCGGCCTGATGAAGCTCTGCTTCATGTGGCCGCCTTCGCTCGCTCTGGCGTAGACCCCGCCACAGGGAGCGCCCGCAGGCGCGACCGCGAAAGAAACGAAGCGCTCGCGACTGAGCGGCCTGATGAAGCTCTGCTTCATGTGGCCGCCT
>JASGCF010000239.1:3053-5332 GCA_030054275.1 Limnohabitans sp.
TCGCTCGCTCTGGCATGAATCACGCCAAAGATCGCCGCCGCAGCGGTAGGCACAGAGGGGTGCGCGGTCGATTAGCATTCGACGCATGTCGACACTTTCGAAGGGCGCAGCGCGCCAAACTGCGTTTCTCTTCGCCGCACTTGTCGCGGCCGTCGTCACCGGGCAGTGGCTGCATTCGCAAGGCGGCGTGATCTCAGGATTCTGGCAAATCGCTGGCGACTACCTTCTTGTCCGCCCGCTGCAAATGCTGGTCATCCCGATCGTGTTCCTCAGCGTGGCGTGTGGCATCGCATCGGTCGGTAAACCAGCAACGCTCGGACGCCTCGGACTCGGGACCGTTGTGCTGTATGTCCTCAGTATGTTGATCGCGGCCACGCTTGGCGCGGTGCTCATCGAGACATTCTCACCTGGCGTTGGTGTCACGCCCGAGACACGCGCCGCATTGCTACAACAAGCAACAGCGGAGTTCGCAAGCGACGCTACCCGCGTCGAGCGCATGCAATCTGCGCAATCGACTGGCGTCGGCGGAGCTTGGCTCAACATTCTCTCGCAAATCGTGCCGAAAAATCCCATCAAAGACATGGTGGACGGTTCCACCATGGGCGCGATCTTTTCGGCGATCTTGCTCGGGCTCGGTCTTGCAGCTGCCGGCGAGCGTGGGAAGGCCGCGCTCGACCTCTTTCAATCATTGCTCGCAGGCGTGATGCAAGTCATTGGATGGATTCTGTGGATCATGCCCATCGGGCTCTACTTCTTCGTCACTGGAGTCGTCGCGAAGATCGGACTCCAGAATGTGGCAACGCCGGTCCTCGGTTACATGGCGGTTGCACTTGCTGGCCTCGCGATCCACGCATGCATCGTTTTACCGCTGTATTGCATGGTTTTCGGTGGCGGCAACGGTTGGACCCTGCTTTGGAATTTGCGACGCGTCTTCCTCACCGCATTTTCAACCTCAAGTTCGAATGCAACGCTGCCCGTCACGATCGATGCATGCATTCGTGAAGGAGGCTGCTCGAAGCGTGCTACGAACTTCTGTGTTCCGCTTGGTGCCACGATGAATATGGACGGCACTGCACTGTACGAAGCAGTTGTCGTGCTGTTCCTGTTCCAACTTTTCGGTGTAGACCTCGGGCTTTCCGAAATCGTGGTTGTGGTGCTGACAAGCGTGCTCGCTGCGATCGGGGCTGCTGGAATTCCAAGCGCCGGGCTCGTCACCATGGTCATTGTGATCTCGGCGGTGAACGCCACAACGGCTGGCCGTGGTATCGAACCGCTTCCTATCGCGGCGATCGGCGTGATTTTGGGCGTCGATCGCGTCGTTGACATGTCGCGCACCGTTGTCAATGTCTGGGGTGACTGCGTCGTTGCAAAGATCATGACACGCGTCGCGCCGGACGCTCCGGAACTCGAGCAGAGTCGCCACGGGAACACATCGGCTGTATGACGCGGGCTGTATGACGCGGGCTGTATGACGCGGGCTGTATGACGCGGGCTGTATGACGCGGGTTGCCTGACGCGCGTAAGCAATCAGGGCGCGTTCGCAATCAGGGCTCTTCACCACGATCTTCGGGTGAAGGTTCGTCGAGGTGCGGTGCCCGACGCTTTTTGGGCGCACTTTCAGCGGTTTTCCATCCTGCCCGCTTTGGACGGGGATCTTCGCCGTCCACCAAAAACGCCTCACCAAGTGGCAGTAACTGCTCGATCTGCCGATCGCCGATCTCGACCGTCAACAGCACATGGTCGCCTTCGTACGCTCGATCGTGCACAACGCATCGCTTCTCGACTGCATCCACAAGTCGCGCCGCGGAAAGTGGAATCGATAAGACGCGACGGCGCACACCACCGGCCACATGCGCCAACACCGTTGCGCGCAACTCATCGAAGCCGGCTCCCGATTTGGCACTGATCGCAATGGCTCCAGGTTCTCTTTCACGCCACTCATCAAGCGTTCGCAGCGACGCTCGCTCATCTGGCCGCAGCGATCCAAGCAGATCAACTTTGTTCAGTAAGAGCAGGCGTGGCTGCGTATCGGCACCGACATCGTCGAGCACTTCACGCACCGTTTCGAGCTGCGCAGGCGCCTCACGATCACTTGCGTCTAACACGATAAGCAGAACATGCGCGTGGATTGCATCTTCGAGCGTTGCACGAAAACTCGCGACCAAGTGGTGAGGCAAATCGCGAATGAATCCGACGGTGTCCGAGAGGAGGACGCTATTCGCACCACTCACGCTCCAACGCTCAACGCGGGTCATCAGCGTCGCAAACAACATATTGGC
>JASGCF010000240.1:0-2746 GCA_030054275.1 Limnohabitans sp.
AAAGACCGTGGTCGTGAAGAGCACTGTCCCGGTCGGAACAAGCCATCGCGTGCGTGACACCATCGCTGCGCGGACGAAACTTCCGTTTCACATTGCGGATAATCCGGAGTTTCTCAAAGAAGGCGATGCGATCAACGACTTCATGAAGCCGGATCGCGTGGTGTGCGGAGTCGAGAGCGACCACGCGGCGTCGGTCATGCGCGACCTGTACGAGCCGTTCGTGCGCCAAGGCAATCCGATATTCGTGATGGATGTTCGCTCGGCAGAGATGGTGAAGTACGCGTCGAACGCGATGCTTGCGTGCAAGATTTCGTTCATCAACGAAATCGCCAATCTCTGCGAGCGCTACGGCGCGAATGTCACAAGCGTGCGCGAAGGCATGTGCGCCGACAAGCGCATTGGAAATCAGTTCCTCTATCCGGGCCTTGGATACGGCGGCTCGTGCTTCCCGAAGGACACGCTCGCGGTCGTCTCGATGGGGCGCGCGGCGGGTTTCGAGTGCGAGCTGAATGCGGCCGTGCACCGCGTGAATCAGGCGCAGCGCTCCCACTTCTGGTCCAAGGTTGAAGGGGTTCTTGGAAAGGACCTGCGCGGAAAGCGCCTCGGATTTTGGGGCGTCGCCTTCAAGCCTCGGACCGATGACATTCGTGAAGCACCGAGTATTTCGCTCATGCGTCGCGCACTTGATGCTGGCGCAGCGGTGCGCGCCTTCGATCCGGTTGCGCTTGAGAATCTCGGAAAGGAACTCCCGTCGGTCGAACACGCATCCGATATGTATCAGGCTGCGGAAGGCGCCGATGCGCTGATCATCGCCACGGAATGGAACGAGTTCCGCGCGCCCGACTTCAGCCAGCTCGCGCGCATCATGCCGTCGCGATTGATCTTCGATGGTCGAAATCTTTATCGTCGTGAAGCAATGCTCGGCCACGGATTTGCGTATCACTCTGTGGGCCGAGCCCCAGTCGAGCGCAAGTCGTAAACGCACTGAGCCGAAGTAGAGCGAACGAGAGCGACGGCCTCGTACTTGCAGAGCACCAACCTCGTGTCAGACCTTCTCCTTTCCAAAATCGACGGCGCAGTGCTGCAACAGCGGCGTTTGGATCCCGCACGCGCGTACTGGATCGGACGCGAGGCTACCTGTGATTTCATCATCGATCACCCACAGGTGAGCCGACGACACGCACTTGTCTTTCATGTCAACGGCCGCTGGATGATTGCAGACGCTGGCTCGCCGCATGGACTCGATACAGAATCGGGGCCTGTGCGATTCACGCAACTCTCGTCCGATGCGTTTGTGAATATCGGCTCGGTCTATATCTGGCTCACGAAAGCACTCGGTACACCGTCTGAGTGGATCGATGCACAAGCGTCGACCGACGCATGGGGCGCCAAGCGCCTCGTCCGATTGGCTGTTGAAGAGCTTGAAGGCGCTGATGTCGCCGGCGTGATTTCAGGCCTTTCGACGCCGACCGGACTGACGCCGTTGGAGGCATTGCAACAGCGCACTGGTGTATCGATCGGGGATTCGATGATGGAGTCTGTCGCAGGAAGCAACACGCAACAGGTGCTGGTCGTGACCGACCGCCACGGCGGAGTGCATCTTTGCGCCGATCTATCGCGACTTGGGGCAGTGGGCGGGTCGGGCGCACCGCGGCTCTCGATCGGTCGATCGACCGCCACGGATTTGCAAATCTCGCATCGCTCTGTCGATCCTTTGCACTGCGTCCTTGTGCGTGGACGCGATCGTTGGTCGGTGGTTGATGCCGGATCATCACATGGCTTGATGCACGACGGAAAGCAATGGTTCCGCAAGCGTCTTGAACATGGAATCACCATTCCACTCGGGGATTTCCGCATTTCTGTACAAGATGTCCGTGTTCCGTCGTCGACGCCGATCACCCACGCGATGTCCTCAAGCGGCGGTGCGGGATCGGCTTCTGCACCATCGAGCACTGCTGCTCCCCCACCACCGCGTCGACCATCGGTGTTCTTGCATCCAGAAGATCAAGACGACACAACAGTCTGAATTTGGCTGAAAAGTAGGTGTTTTTGAGCGAACGATGAAAAACATCGTGTTTTTCGCTATTTTCACCACGCGAAGGCCTTGAAGGTAAGGTCCAAGGCCTTTATTTTCCGCAAATACGACAAGCAGGGAGCTTGTCAGCCTAGGCACGAAAGGATTCCGACACATGGCCAGCAAAGTCAAGATCACGCCAGCTTCCAAGGTTCGCACCAAGGGTTCGATCTACAAGGACATCGCAACCGCGACCGGTCTCAGCCGCAAGCAAATCGTTCAGGCATTCGACACCCTGACCGAAATGATGAAGGCTGACCTCGGCAAGAAGGGCTGCGGCACCTTCAACCTCTTCGGTCTCGCGAAGATGCGCACCGTCATCAAGCCAGCGACCAAGGCACGCAAGGGTAAGAACCCGTTCACTGGCGCTGAGATCATGATCAAGGCCAAGCCAGCGAGCCGCAAGGTTCGCATCCGCGCGATGAAGGGCCTGAACGACAATATTTGAGCGGTCGCCGCTGCGGCGGCTCCCTCTGGTGAACACTCGTCATCGCGGGTCGCGCCTCTGGCGCGGCCCGCGTTGCATTTTGCAACATTCGCAACTTGCTCGCTTTCGCGAGAACAACCTCAAGACGCCCGCGAAAGCGGGCGTCTTGTCGTGATTTGAGCCATCATCCGCGGCGGCTCCCTCTGGTGAACACTCGTCATCGCGGGTCGCGCCTCTGGCGCGGC
>JASGCF010000240.1:2846-5331 GCA_030054275.1 Limnohabitans sp.
CGCGAGAACAACCTCAAGACGCCCGCGAAAGCGGGCGTCTTGTCGTGATTTGAGCGCAAAACATATTTGAGATGCAACGAGTCACGGAATACCGCTTACCGCTTTCACCCCGTGGTCGCCGTGGCTCTGTGAGAGAATCAGGACTCTGAGAGAAAACACTTCTCACGGAGACACGGAAGCAATGCGACAGAGTCGAGATCGCGATCAAACGATCTCAGCAAACGATCTACACCGACGCCTCGAGCACTGCGCGCAAATTTCCCCGACACGCATCGAGCATTGCCTGTGCACGCATACGCGAAACATCTTTCGCGCGCATCACGATGGCAACTTTCAGCAATCCACCCGCTTCCATCAACTGCGCGTGCGCCGTCTCACGGGAATCATTCGCAAAAAACTCTCGGTAAATCCGCACCGCGCGATCAACGAGTTTGTCGTTCGTCGCAGCAAGATCCACCATCAAATTGCCGTAGGTCTTCCCGAGTCGCACGAACATCGCCGTGGTGATTGCGTTGAGCGCGATCTTCGTTGCAGTGCCTGCTTTCAAGCGGGTCGATCCAGTCAAAATCTCGGCACCTGTCTCAAGCACAATCGCATGATCGCAACCTTCGGCTCGCACATGTGGCGCGCATGTCAAGAAACCAGTCGCTGCGCCGCGCGCCTTCGCCAGACGAATGGCTCCAAGGACATACGGCGTTGTACCTCCGGCTGCGATACCGAGAAAACTGTCACGCTCGTCGAGTTGAAGCCGCTCGAACTCCGCTGCGATTCCATCCCACTCGTCTTCGCGACCTTCACTTGAACGCCGCAACGCACCATCACCGCCAGCGATGATTCCTACGACTTGCGCTGGATCACTGCGAAATGTCGGCGGACACTCGCTTGCATCGAGAACACCCAACCGACCGCTTGTGCCAGCACCAGCGTAGAGAAGCCTCCCACCTTGTGCGAGTGATGCCGCTGCGACATCGGCGAAACGAGCAATCGCGTCGCTTGCCCGTTCAACCGCCTCGATAGCGCGGCGCTGATCGCGCGCGAGAAGCAGCACGATGTCGACCGTCTCCAACGCGTCGAGTGCACGCGACTCGTCGTGTCGCTGCTCGGTTGCCACATGCGAACGATCCGGTGGAAGAGTGGAAGTCACGGGTTTCCTGCTGCTTTCGTGCTTGGCCACGCTGGAACTTCTGGACGCAGCGCGTCCACAAGAAACGACCACTTCACACTCGATTCGGCGGGTCCACCGATGCCGTGACCAGCGTTCGGGAACAACATCATCGCAAATGGTCGATTGGCACTTTGCAACGCGGCAGCCAACTGAAATGTGTTGTTGGGATGCACATTGTCGTCCATCATGCCATGCAACAACAGAAGTTGGCCCTGCAACTTTCCTGCGTGCTTGACGCAACTCCCAGCGTCGTAACCCTCAGGATTTTCCTGTGGCGTGCGCATGTAGCGTTCGGTGTAAATCGTGTCGTATTGCCGCCAATCTGTCGGCGGCGCGCCTGCGACGGCGGCGTGAAACACATCGCCCCGTCGAATGACACAGATCGCGCTCATGAATCCGCCATAACTATGGCCCGTGATTCCAACGCGTGTGCCATCAATGTATGGACGCGTAGCGACAAGATGCTGGACCGCAGCAGCCTGATCATCCGCGTCGATCACACCGAGTTTCATGTACGCGGCGCCTTCGAACGCCTTCCCGCGTCCGGGCGTGCCACGATTGTCAACCGTCATAAAGATGAAACCGAGTGCCGTGGTCGCATCGCCTGACTCAAAGCGATCCATCACCAATCGAATGGTTGGCCCTCCGTAGGTCTCGACAACCAGCGGGTACTTCTTGGCAGGATCGAAGTTGGGGGGAAAGTGCAACTTTCCGTAGAGATCCGTCACACCGTCGCCTGCTTTGCAAGTGAAGAGTTCGCTCGGCGTGAGACCGTGTGTTGTGAAGCCTTTGGTATTTCCCTCTGCGAGCGTGACGCGCATCGCGCCGTCGCGCGCATACATCACGGTGTGCGGCGGCACGACTGTTGTCTCAGCCGTGGTCACGACGAAACTCCCATCGGGAGCAACTCGAAAGTTCGAGTGATGAAAGTCGCCGCTGGTCACGCGCGTCGCGCCGCTTCCATCGAAGCGCGCAACATGGAGTTGCTGCTGCACGCGAACCGCGCCGCTCCACGCGGTGAACCACACATCTTCACGCTCCTCATCGACATGCACGATCGACTCGACTGGCCACTCTCCCGATGTCACTGTTGAGATCAACGATCCGTCGAGGCTGCGCAACTCATAGTGTTTGTAGCCCGATTTTTCCGTCTCCCAAATGAAGCGCGTTCCATCTTTCAGGAATCGCATCAACGGCTGATTGTTCTGCCATGTTGCCTGCTCTTCGCGCACGACGATGCGCGTTCTGCCAGTGGTCGGATTCGCGGCGAGTACCTCAAGCACATCTTGTCTGCGCGGCGTACGCGAGAACAGCAACTCA
>JASGCF010000241.1 GCA_030054275.1 Limnohabitans sp.
GCGTCCATCCATCGTCGGGTTGAAGCGGATGTAGTCGACCAAGATCAGGTGTGCCACGAACTCGCACAGCCCAACGCCGCCCGCATGCGGACAGACGGGCACGCCGAAGCGTCGCGCGAGCGCCATGATCGCGAGGTTGTCGTTCACGCCGCCCACGCGACACGAATCAAGTTGGCAAATCTGCATGCCGCCCGACGCGAGAAACTGCTTGAACATCACACGATTCTGGCACTGCTCGCCGGTTGCGACGCGAATCGGTTGAATCGCGCGTGCGATCTCGGCGTGGCCAAGCACATCGTCCGGCGAAATCGGCTCTTCAAACCACCAAATGTTGAACGGTACAAGCGGCTTGATCCACTCAATCGCTTGCGCGACATCGAAGCGCTGATTCGCATCGACCATGAGCACGCGGTCGGGGCCGATTTCCTCGCGAATGATGCGTGCGCGGCGCACATCGTCTTCGATCGATTGGCCGATCTTCATTTTGAAGTGCGTGAAACCGTCGCGGATTCCTTCGCGGCAGCGTGCGCGCACGGTGCCGTCCGAATAGCCGATCCAACCGCAACTCGTCGTGTACGCGGGGAAACCTTCGCGTTCGACGCGCGCGATGCGCTCGGCGCGCGTGGCGTCGTTTGCGCGCAGCATCGCGAGGCATGCAGCTTCGTCGACGGCATCGCGAATCCCGTGGAAGTCGATCGCAGCGACGAGTTCCTCCGCAGGCATCTCAGCGAGCAAGCGCCAGAGTGGTTTGCCAGCGACACGCGCCTCGAGATCCCACACCGCGTTCACAATCGCCGCAACCGCGAGTGCCATCACGCCCTTCTCAGGGCCAAGCCAGCGGAACTGCGAGTCCTGCGCGAGTGAGCGCCAGAACGCGCGTCGGTCGCGCTCTATTTCCGCGAGCGACTTGCCAACGACGAACGGCATCATCGATCGAATCGCTTGACAGACGATTTCGTTGCCGCGGCCGATGGTGAAGGTCAGACCGTGACCGTTGTGCGCGCCGTCCGTTTTCAGCTCGACATACGCAGCGGAATAATCGGGATCGACATGGACCGCGTCCGATCCGTGCGCTTCCTCGCTGGTTGGGAAACGAAGATCGACGATTTCAAAGTCCGTGATGATTGGTGAGGGCATGAACATTCACTCGGGAAGTTTGGGCACGCACTCGCCGCCCGCGGAACTTTTGTAACAGGTCTCAACAAGCGCCATCGTGCGCCACGCGTCATCGAAGTGACTCTCCACTGGATCGTGGCCCGCGCTCGTCGATTCAAGAAGTGCGCCCATCGAGCCAGCGAACGCGTGTGGAAACCAGTTTCCAGCGACAGTTTCCTCGCGCCACGCACCGCCGTTCGCGCTCCACGCCAGCGTGTCAGTCCGTCCGCGCGGATAGTCGAGGTTTACGCCGAGCCGCGCGACCGCAGTGCCGCGCGTTCCCTCGACGCGCAAATGCGAGGCATCGTGGCCTTCGGGGGCCGCGTGATGGTGGTAGGTCGTGACGACGGCGCGTCGAGCCGTGCCTCCAGACTCAAAGGCGAGAATCGTCGTGCTGCGCGCATCGGCGATCTCGGGGGCCGTTGGATGCGCTGCAGCCCACGACCACACCCGCGTCGGTTCGCCGAGCATCGCGCGACAGAGATCGAGGTAGTGAATCGAATGCATCAAGATTTCCATCCGCGGCATTCCTGCGAGAAACGGCCATGTTTCCCACGGCATGCGGCAGACGACGCGTATTTCGAGATCAACGATTTCGCCGATCGCGCCTGTCGCGAGCAACTGGCGCAACGCGCAAATGACGGGCGCGTGACGCAACTGGAAGTTCACAGCGCCGCGAATACCCCGCGCGGCAAGCAATGCGCGTAACGCAGTCGCTTCGTCAAGCGTGCGACCAAACGGCTTCTGAAGCAAGACCGTCGCACCCGTCGGTACGCGCTCCAAAGTCGCTGCAAGCGCTTGCGGCGGGAGCGCGATGTCGAGGACGCCGTTGGCATGTGCGCAGGCCTCAAACACATCGTTGAGCGTTGCAAACGCGCGGGCTTGCGAACAACGCTCGGCAAGTGCCTCTGCGCGCGTCTTGTCGATGTCGAAGAAGCCGCCGATCTCATATCCCGCGAGTTGGTATGCGGGCAGATGCGCATCGCGCACAATCGCGCCGCTACCGAGGATGAAGATTGGGATGAAGCTTGGGCGCTGCGTGCGCATTGGGAGGAGCACGATACAGGCTTTGAGCGCTGTTTCGATTCGAACTCGCGATCCGCAGGCGTTGCGAGTCCTCGTCAACGGCGTCTATGTCGAGCGAGCCCAGCAAGCCCCAGCAGCGCCATCGCACCCGGCGACGGAAGTCCGAATGCAGCATCCACGCCTACGCCGCCGCCAAGAAAGGCAGGGTTGACGCCCGTGAAATCCCAAGCGAACCGGAAGACCTGCGAAAGCCCAGGCGAAGTCGGCGGCGCAGCGGGCATCCAACGCAGCACAAGCGCGTCTTGGAGTTCAAGCGGGAGCCACTCGTTGAACGAACACGATCCTTGTGTGTTGTTCGCCTCTGCTGTGGTGAGTGCGGTGACTCCGGTGATCGACGTCTGTCCGTTGATCAGGTTGATCAATTGCGATTGGGTCACACCAGATGAACCGTAGTTCACATCGAGCGTGACGAAAACTCCGCTGTACCACGCTGGGTTGTAGGTGTAATTCAGAAACTGAAACTCGAAGAAGCCTTTGCCGATCGCTGTTGTTTCGCTCCCTGCGAGCGTTACGCAGCCATTCACCGCACACTCGCCGCTTGGAACCGACACAAATGGCGCCGATCCGAGTTGCGTAAATCCAGCTTCTGTCAGGGCACTGGCGGAAGCGCGAACTTGGACGAAGGTGTTTGTCAGTTCTGCGTGGGCTGAGGTGTTTGCAATGAGCGCAGCGCTCACGGCGACGGAAGCAAGGCGAGTAGCAAAAACAAGTGTCATCGGGGGGCCGCAACTTTCTCCATGGGTGGCCGCGACACACCATTTGGAGCGCGTCGGCTTCCCACACAATGTCGGATGCGCAAATTGCAGGCCAAGTTGGTCATCGATTTGGCTGCGATCTTGGAGATTCTCGTTTTTGTTCGGCTGCCGCGAGGTTCGCCGAACGGAAGTCGAGGAATTCGAGCGGTTTCTGCCGATGGACTCGCCATGCGTTTCGCACTC
Source organism: Limnohabitans sp. (assembly GCA_030054275.1). Taxonomy (GTDB): domain Bacteria; phylum Planctomycetota; class Phycisphaerae; order Phycisphaerales; family SM1A02; genus QWPT01. The sequence goes on from JASGCF010000241.1 coordinate 3,180, forward strand.
TCTTCATCTGTTCGAACTTCCCAGTTCTCTTCTGCAATGCGCGGGGGCATGCTCGGGGCGGTTGCTTTGGCAATCGCGCTTGGCGGCTGTGCCAGCGCACCATCTGAGCACGAGGCACCGCCCAAGCCATTCTCAGAGCCGATAGGCATGGGGTTGCAATCGACAGGTCCTTCCAAGATTCCGCCGCTGGCCCAACCCGTCTCTGACGCGGAACTCGCGCGCGAGTTCAACAACCTCCAGTCCAACGGCGCCGTGTATTTTGCTGGTTGGCCGACGGAAGCGGGACTTCGCGCACTCGCCGCCCGCGGGGTAAAGCGCGTGATCGCCCTCAAGACCGCGGACGAGACGATTGCTGCCCGCGGGTACGACCCGCGCAAAGTTGCGAAGGAACTGGGGATCACGATCATTGAGATGCCCGTGAACGCCGAGACGCTTTCGGATGCGTACATCGACAAACTCACCCGCGAAATCGACCGCGATGGAGGGCCGACGCTCATCCACTGTGGATCTGCGTCCACGGCGGGGATGGTTTGGGGCTCCTATTTGGCGAAGTCGAAGGGCGTGTCGGCGACCGACGCGATGGCGCAGGCTCGCGCTGCTGGACTCAAAGACGGCCCACTCGCGGATGCCGCACAGAAGTACATCAACGCGACCGCTTCGACGGGAGCGGCTGCGAAATCCGATTCAATCGCGGACAAGTAATCCGCGGCTGCTTCTTCAATAGAGCCAAAGGTAGGTCGGCAAGATCCCTTGAGCGTGGCCTTCCTCAATCGCTTGGGCACCGAGATACACCAGCGGAATCAGCGATGCTTCCAGCATGGTTCGCGTGAAAACATGGGTATTGACGACAAGCGATTCTGCACCCTGATAGCGTGAAAATCGCGGGAAAAATCGGGGCACGCGGCGCGTGTACGCGTCAAACGCGTCACCGAAACGACCTCGCAGAAAGTGCTCTTCCAAGCGAATGGTTGGCCAGTGCGTCGCGAAGAAGACCACGCCAAACAGCGCAGCGAGCGTCAGTGATTCGAAACTCAGTCCAGCGCCAACGAAGGCGAGAAAACTGAAAAAGTACAGTGGGTTTCGGGTGAGGGAGTATGGGCCACAATCGACGAGCGCCTGGTTTTTACGACCCGCGATGTAGAGCGCACACCAAATCCGACCTGCACAGCCCGTGATGAGCAGTGCATCGCCGCACGCTGCAATGACCTTGTCGACCGAACCGTGCTCGTCCCACGCGTGTTGCACAAAGAGCGCAAGCACAACAATGGCACAAAGCGCAAGACGCGACACCGTGAGCCGAAGATTCATGCGTGCAATATACGGCGCTACCGTCGAAGCGCTGCAGAGATCGCAGGCTTAAGCGCACGAAGCACTATGGTTTGGTCGGAACTTCCACCACAACTTCGGCGGGGAAGATCGCGCTTGGATCGGAGCGCTCTGCAAGCGTCTTCGCCATCGTCGCAATCGTCGCGGGCGCGACGCCTTCGAAAAGTGTCGTGCTGCCGAGATCGGGTCCTGTCCTTACGACAACTGGCTTTGTGAGATCGACCATCGTGCTGTCAAAGCGAATCGCAAGTTTGACAGAAGTCGAGGTTCCGAATCCTGATGCCTCAAGAATCGTGATCGTCTGTCCCTTGCGCTCCGCAACGACGCGCTGTCCACCCTTTGGATCGGGGTTCGCAAGCCAGTAGAAGCGGGGGCTCGTGACGTCATCTTGCAGCCACACGATGCGTTCTGGCCGCAAATTCCGCGAGAATTTCGCCATCCACGGCACGGCAACCGCGTCCTTGCGATCCATCCAGTGGCCGTTCTCTTCGTAGATCGTGACCTCGTGCGTGTATCCGCTCGGATCCTTCGCCGCGAGATCCGCGAGCGTCGTCTTCCACGAACGCGCGATGTCGTTGCGACTGAACGCTGCGTCTTTGCCGCCCATGTAGAGCGCGAACGGAATGTTGCGCAGTCCGTCTGGGCGCGTTTCGTTTGGATGGCCTGCCATCATTGCGGCGGCCGCGAAGGAATCAGCCATGCGCGGCGCGAGTTGATAGACGCCGTCGCCGCCTGCGCTGTATCCCATCAGATACACGCGATTCGGATCGACATCTTCAAACACGATCATGTCGCGAATGAGT
>JASGCF010000242.1 GCA_030054275.1 Limnohabitans sp.
GCAGCGCTCCGAACCGTTCACGATGAACTCGCCGCCGCCCATCATGATCGGGGCTTCGCCGAGGTAGATCTCTTCCTCAGCGATTTCGCTGGTGCCTTCACGAACCAAACGCACGCCGACGCGGAATGGGCGTCCGTAGGTGAGTCGGAGTTCGCGGCACTCGTCTGCCGTATACCGCGGCTCGTCGAGCTTGTAGTAGAGGTACTCGAGTTTCATCGAGCCGTCATAACTCTCGATGGGGAACACTTCCCGCATGAGCGCTTCAAGTCCGAGCGAAGAATCACGCTCGTCATGGCGCTTGTCGAGTTGCAGGAAGCGGCGGTACGCATCCGACTGGACCCGCGTCAGCACGGGTACGGGAAGAGCATCGCCACGCTTCGAGAAATCCCGAATGGTCTTCGACGACATCACAGAGTCCCCTACAAGTGAAAGCACCGGGCCGGGAACGCCGGCCTGGTGCCAATGTTCAAAGTGTGATCAGCGGTTTCAGCAAGCGATAGCCGCGCCCGAAGGAAGATCACCAGTGTAGCCACGAATTCCAGAGTCCTCAACAGTTCGACCATTGGTTGTCCTTCGGAGTTACACCCTTCGGGGACAGACATGGTGCTGAGCAACTCTGGATGACGCATCTTTCATCCGCAGAAATCTCGCGGATTCAACCGAAAGCGGGCGGGGGCACAGGCGTCCGAGGTACCCACTGCTTCGCGTATGCGCGGTCCGATGACCATGAACGCCAAGCAGCGATGTTCCGCGGACGCCTGCGTCCGCCAGATTTCAGAATTACTCGGCAGCCGCGTCGGCGCCGGCAGCCTTGAGGACATCGACCAACTTGGCGGCGTCTTCCTTGCTGACATTCTCCTTGACCGTCTTCGGCGCGCCGTCGACGAGGGCCTTCGCCTCTGCGAGGCCGAGGCCGGTCGCTTCGCGGACAGCCTTGATGACGGCGATCTTGTTCGCGCCAGCGCCCTTGAGGACGACATTGAATTCGGTCTTCTCAGCGGCCTTGGCAGCGCCACCGCCAGCATCACCAGCAACGACCACAGCGCCTGCTGCTGGTTCGATGCCGTAGGTGACCTTCATGTACTCGGTGAGCTCAACGGCCTCCTTGATGGTGAGGGTCGCGATCGAATCGCCGAGGGTGCTGATCTTTGCGTCAAAAGTCTTGGTTTCGGACATTGTGCTTACTCCGTTTCGTACGGTGCGGCTTTCGCCGCTGTCATGTCACCGAGAGGCGCCGCAACGCGCGGCATTTCATCCCAGAGAGGTCATCTCTTGCGGGACCAGTCGGTGACGGACCGGATCCTGGATGGATTTCTGATGGAAACTCACACCGCGTTCTTCACGCGGCCCGACCTGTGCCGAAGCGCAAATCGGCCTACCAACTCCGCGCCAAGCGCGGATTCAACTACAACTTCGCAATGCTTTCGCCCTTTTCGAGCTTCTCTTGAATCGTCTTCACGCAGCCCATGATGTTGCGGGCCGGCGAAAGAACGAGCGTGACGACCTTGGCTTGAGCCTCTTCCCGCGTTGGGAAGCTGCCGAGTTTCTTCACGCCGGCATCGCCGTCGTAGTACTCGCCATCGAAGAGTGCGCCCTTGAGAACGATCTTCTTCTCGGCCTCAGCGGCCTTGACGATTTCGCGCGCAACGATCACTGCGCTCTCGGCGCCGGTGAGCAGGGCAGATGGGCCCTTGAGCGCCTTCTCAAGCGATGCAAGCGGGCCGCCCTTGAAGGTACGACGCGCGAGCGCATTCTTCACGATGGTGACCTTGATGCCCTTTTGGCGCAGCGTGCCACGCATGTTCGTGGTCGCCTTCGCGTCGAGGCCGCGAATCTCCACAACGACGGCGCCAGTGACGCCTTCGAAGCGGCGGCTGTACTCCGACGCGATCATGTCTTTGACTGGCTTGCTCATGACTATTCCTTATTTTCGCGGCATTCTCGCAGCATTTTCGCGGTGTTCTCGCGATGAAATTTGCGATGAGAATGTGAGATCGGGTTAGACAGAAACCTGCACGCCTGGGCTCATGCATGCAGCCACAACGCACTTCTTGATGTAGGTGCCCTTCGCTGCAGATGGCTTCACCTTTTGGATATTGGCCACGAATGCTTCGAGATTCTCAACGAGCTTGGCGTCGGCGAACGAAAGCTTGCCGATGACGCCGTGGACATTGCCACCGTCGTCATTGCGGTACTCTTGCTTGCCGTTGGCGTATTCCTTCACAGCGTTGATGACATCTGGTGCAACGGTGCCGGCCTTTGGCGAGGGCATGAGGCCCTTCGGACCAAGGACCTTACCGAGCTTCGAAACGACGCGCATCATGTCGGGGCTTGCGACCGCGACATCGAATTCCATCCAGCCGCCTTCGATCTTGGCCACAAGATCGTCGGCACCTGCTTCGACAGCGCCAGCAGCCTTGGCCGCAGCAACCTTGTCTGATTGGCAGAAGCAGACCACGCGAGCGGTCTTGCCTGTGCCGTGCGGGAGGCCGATCGAGCCGCGGATGATTTGGTCCGCTTGCTTCGGATCGATACCGAGGTGCATCACGACATTGACCGTCTGGTCAAACTTCGGGCTCTTGAACTTCCGAAGTGCTGCGATCGCCTCTGCAGGCGAAACGGTTGCTTCGGTGGCAGCGGCGAGGTTCGCCTTACGACGCTTTGAAATCGTTGGCATGGATTAGCCCTCCACCGTCACGCCCATCGAGCGTGCAGTACCGGCGACGACACGCATCGCGGCTTCAATGTTGGTGGTGTTGAGGTCCTTGAGCTTCTCTTCGGCGATGGCCTTGACCTGCGCCTTCGAGAGCTTGCCGATCTTCTCGGTGTTCGGACGGCCCGAACCCTTTTCAACCTTGAGCGCAGCAGCGATCAAGACAGAAGTGGGCGAGCTCTTGATCTCGAAGTCGAACGAACGGTCGGAGTAGACCGTGATGACACAACCGACAACGCGGCCGTTAAGCGCGCGCGTGGCTTCGTTGAACTTCGTGATGAATTGACCGGGGTTGACGCCGTTTGCACCAAGGACTGGGCCAATCGGCGGGGCGGGAGTGGCTTTGCCACCCGGCGCCATGATCTTGAACTGCTTTGTGACTTTCTTTGCAGCCATAGTTTCCGTGACCTCCCACCGGACTCAACGACTTCGGCGCACGCGGCCTGGTTCGTTGCGGACCCTGCATCGCTGCAGGGGCCCGGTAGTTCGAGCGGTTTGAAATGTCGAGTCGAGCAATGTAGCGAGCCCTCGCGCGCGTTGCAAGGGCGGATCTGCGGGGCTCGCAAACAGGCCGGTCGGTCTTCAGCGTGGTGAATGCGACCAGTAAAGGCGATCGGGTGGGCGTCCGATAGTCGGCGAGCTGCGCGTGAAATCGGGCAGTTCACATCGCGGCCGCGCCATCCGCAACGGCAAGCGTGGCCATCGCCTCAATTCCAAATGGGATGGCCGCGTCGTTGAAGTCGTAGGTTGGCTGGTGCAGATGCGCCGACGCCCAGTGGCCATCTTCCATCCCAAGGATGTAGAAGCACGCTGGGATTTGCTCGGCGTAGAACGCGAAATCCTCCCCGCCCATGACGGGAACATCCATGTGCTCCAATCGCTGTGTGGGTAGGTGTTCGCGAACGATGCGTTCGAACTCGGCCACACTTTGGTCGTCGTTTCGTGTCACCGGATAGCCGCGCAGGTAGGTCGTGCGACATGCGCAGCGGTGCGCGCGCGCGATGTCGTGGGCGATTTCTCCGATACGGCGTTCGATGTGTGCACGCGTCTCTTCGCGCAACGCACGCGCAGTGCCCTGCAGCACCGCTGTTGCTGGGATCTGGTTGGTTGCGGTTCCAGCATGAAATGTCGTGGTGCTCACGACGCCTGCTTCAAGCGGATCGAGTTCGCGCGCGACGATTGTTTGTAGCGCGTTGACGATCGCGCTTCCAGCAAGAATCGGGTCGTGCCCATGGTGAGGCCACGCTGCGTGAGCGGCCTTTCCTTCGATCGTGATTTCGTAACGATCGCTCGATGCGAACAGCGCGCCTCGCCGCGTTTGCAGTGTGCCAAGGGCAACGCCCGGAAAATTATGCAATCCGTAGATGCGCCGAGGCGCGGGACCCTCTGTACACGCACGAAGCGCGCCATCTTCAACCATCCGTCGACCGCCCGCACCGCCTTCCTCTGCGGGCTGAAAGACAAATCGCACCGGATTTGGAAGTGCACACTCATCCGACAGCCGTTTCAACACGCGTGCTGCTCCGAGCAAAATCGCGGTGTGGCCATCGTGTCCGCATGCGTGCATGCGATGCGGGGTGCGCGATTTCCACGCAGCGTTTCCCTCCTCGTGGATCGGGAGCCCATCAATGTCCGTGCGAAGTGCGATGGCGGAATCTGCGGTTCCTGCGAGAAACGCGAGCGTTCCCGTGCCACCTGCGAGTCCGTCGCGATGTGCGATTCCAGAAGCGTCAAGTTCTTGACGGATGCGGGCACTTGTCCGCACCTCTTCGTAGCAAATCTCAGGGTGCGTGTGGAGTTCGCGACGAAGTGCGGTTGCGCGCGGTGCCTCCTCGAGGGCGAGAGCACGAATGCGGGCGAGAAGCGCGTTCGAGGGGCGAGGCAGCGTTGCGGACATGCGGACGATGGTAGCGAGTGTGCGACCGCGCCGATCGCATGTTCAACTGCGCAGTCGGCTCAGTCCGATCGCCTCACGACCCTCATTGATGCGGGCGAACGCATGGCGTTCATGGCGAATGAGCCGAGTGAGTTGACTCATCGTGATGCCGAGAATTCCCGCAGCACCGGCGATGTCGTATCGCCGCGCGATCACCACATCAAGCGCTTCTGCGAGTAATGCTGGGTAGTCTTCATGTTCAGGATTGACCGGCAATTTCTCGCCCTGTCTGCGTTTGACCCACAGTGCGCTTGGCCGATGACCGTCGCGGCTCGTGACCGTACGAACTTTGCACGCAAGTTTGAGACGCAGCCGGAAAATCGCGACATGGCGGTTTTGGAGTTGGCTTCGTCGTTCGGTCGCGTGCGCCTCAATCTCGGTCGGACGATGCTTGACCCACACAGCGGTATCGACGCGATTGCGATGTTGTCCACCCGGCCCCGAGACGCGACCGGTGTCGATGTCGCACTGGGCGAGCAGCGCAGTTTCCTCCAAGCCCGCAGGATGCGGTCCTTCGATGGTGATTGCGCGTTCGTCGATGAAGGGCGGCCGATATGCCATTGCGCGCATTCTCTACCATGTTGAGCGATGGAATGCATCCTCGGGATCGAAAGTTCTTGCG